>DASVDB010000166.1 GCA_036381315.1 Bacilli bacterium
GTCGGGTCATCGTGTCCGAGAATATCCAGTTTCAGCAAATTGGAGTCAAACGCGTGATAGTCGAAATGGGTCGTCCGCCACTCCGACGATGTGTCGTCCGCCGGATATTGCACCGGCGTAATATCTTCCACGTCAATATAATCGGGAACGACCACAATGCCGCCGGGATGCTGTCCTGTGCTGCGCTTAACGCCCGTACATCCGTTTGCCAGGCGCACAACTTCGGCACTCCGCCATTTTTTCATGTGCTCCTCTTCGTATTTTTTGACAAAGCCGAATGCGGTTTTTTCCGCCACGGTGCCGATCGTTCCGGCGCGAAAAACGTTTTTTTCGCCAAACAAAACTTTCGTGTATTGATGCGCAATCGGCTGGTATTCGCCGGAAAAATTCAAATCAATATCGGGCACCTTGTCGCCTTTAAAGCCCAGGAACGTCTCAAAGGGAATGTCCTGTCCGTCGCCCTTCATCCTGGTTTTGCAACGCGGGCAATCTTTATCGGGCAAATCAAAGCCGCTCGGCACGCTTCCGTCGGCAAACCATTCGCTAAAGCGGCAATTGCGGCAAACATAATGCGGCGGCAGCGGGTTCACTTCCGAAATGCCCAAAAGCGTGGCGACGAGCGACGAACCAACCGAGCCGCGTGAACCGACCAGATAACCGTCGGCGTTGGATTTTTTGACCAGCCGTTCGGAAATCAGATAATTGGCGGAAAAGCCGTATTTGATAATCGGCGCCAATTCTTTTTCCAGGCGGGCTAAGACAATCTCGGGCAGCGGGTCGCCGTACAATTGGCCGGCGGCTTCATAGCATTTGCTGCGGATTTCCTCGTCGGCGCCGGCGATAATCGGCGAAAACAGGCCGTTATCCGTCGGTCCGCCTTTGGTCGGAAACATCTCGAACGTCTCGAACCGGTCGGCCAATTCGCCGGTTGCCTTTACAACAACTTCATAAGCGGTCTCCTCGCCCAGGAACTTGAATTCCGCCAACATTTCTTCCGTTGTGCGCAAATGCACGTCGGGCTTTCGCTGTTCTTTCAGCGGGTGAAAGCCGGTAATGCCGAAAATGGTAATATCGCGGGCAATTTTGTCGCGCGGGTGCAAATAATGCACGTTTCCGGTGGCAATGACCGGCTTGTCAAGTTTTTTGCCGATTCGCACAATGTTGCGCACCGCCGCTTCCAAGGCGGGTACGCCGGCGACCAAACCTTTGTCCACCAAATGCAGATACAAAGACGGCGGCTGAATCTCCAGCACATCGTAAAATTCCGCCACCGCTTCCGCTTCCTCCGGCGACTTGTTCAGCACCGTTTCGAACAATTCGCCTTTGTCGCAGCCGGAACTGATCAAAAGTCCGTCGCGCATTTGCGCCAAAACACTTTTCGGGATGCACGGAACTTTGCGGAAGTATTCGGTATGCGAAGCGGAAACGAGCTTGTACAAATTTTTCTTGCCGGCGGCGTTCAGCGCGTAAATGCAGCAGTGAAACGGGCGGGCGTTTGTTATGTCTTTGCCGACATAGTCGTTTAACCGTTCGAGATCATGGATGCCTTTGCCCTGCGCCTCCTTGATCAGATGGAACAACACATGCCCCAGCGCCTCGGCGTCGTCGATGGCGCGGTGATGGCTTTTCAATTCCACCTTGAAACGTTCGGCAAGCGTATTCAAACGGTGATTTTTCAACGTCGGCAACAGCAATCGCGCCAATTCGAGCGTATCCAGCACCGCATTGGCAATGGGTGAAAGAGACAATCTGCGGCAATATTCCTGCATGAACCCGATATCGAAACGGGCGTTATGGGCGACAAGCACCGCGTCCCCGACAAACGTTAAAAAATCGGGCACGACGGTCGCGGCGTCGGGAGCGTCCGCCACCATTTCGTCCGTTATGTGCGTTAATTGCGAAATATGGCGGGGAATTTTTTCATGCGGATTGACAAAGCTGGCAAAGCGGTCAATGATTTTGCCCCCCTGCATCTTCACGCCGGCAATTTCGATCAGGTTGCAGGCGGTAACCGACAGCCCGGTCGTTTCCACGTCGAACACGACATACACGGCTTCATCCAACTTGGCCGGGATCGCGTTTAGCACAATCGGCACGGCGTCGTTGACCACATTTGCTTCCAGACCGTACAGCACCTTGATTCCGTATTTCTTCGCCGCCTTATTGGCGTCGGGAAAAGCTTGCACAACGCCGTGGTCGGTGATGGCGATCGCTTTGTGCCCCCATTTCGCCGCCGTTTTGATATATTCGTCGACAGGGGTTACGGCATCCATCGCGCTCATCGTGGTGTGCAAATGAAATTCCACGCGTTTTTCCGCCGCTTCATCCGTTCGCTCCGGCGGCGCGGTTATTTCGTTAATATCGTTAGGAATCATGACCAGCTCCGGCGGCGACAAAAACCGGTCATACTCAATTTTTCCGCGAAGTTTCAACCATTTGCCGTTTTCGATCGCCTCGAGCGCCTTGGCGTCGTCTTTGCTGCGCGGAAAGCATTTGACGGACAGCGAGTCGGTGAAATCGGTCACATGGAATTGAAACAGTTTATTGCCCGAGCGCAATTCTTTTTGTTCAAATCCGAACACGGCGCCCTGGATCGTAATTTTTTTCTCCTCTTCCTGTATGTCCATGAGCGGCACGGCGTCGTCCCGAATGGTTAAGCCCAGCATGACGGCGCGATTGCCGCCGGATGGTTCGCTTTGTTCCGCTTGTTTCGACAACGCGTCGATCGCCGCAGACCGCTCCTCCTGTTCGATCAGTTTGGTAAATTCGGCAATTTGCCCGGCATTCTCCGCGCCCGCGCACAATTCAACGCGGATTTCCCGCGCGAAATATTGCTGATAGAACCGGCGGATGACGGCCGCAATATTTTTTTTCCGCGCAAATTCCACGATATTTTCATCCAGCAGTTCGACCCGCAGCCTGTTGTTCGTACAGTCCAACTTCGCTTTGCCAAGCCAACCGTTGATCGACGGGATTTCCCGCTCGGCCCAGGCAACCATAAGCGGCCAATATTCCATGATAATATCGCCGCTCGCCACTTCCTCGGCATAGGCAATAACAAAAGAAATTTGGGCAATATGCGCAAATTTCTCCTGGATCAGTTTACAAAACGTTATATAGATCTGTTTGGGAATGAGCGTTTCTTTCCGAATGGCCAATGTCCATTTCCGGTTTTGCCTGCTGCATATGACTTTGTCGATATAGCCTTCGGCAAAAAAGGATTGAGCGATATCAGCCGGTATTTCGGCCTGCCGCATGAGCATCTCAAAACGGTTTCGCTTTTCCGCCAAATTGCCCAACCGCACTCTCCTCCGTTCTTTTGCCCATCATGACAATTTGTTGGCCTTACGAGCCCGGCGCAAGGCGAATCAGTACGCCCGCGCGAACACAACCGTATGTTTGGCCGCTTCTTCGCAAACGAGGCACTTGCTCTTATGTTCGCGAACCTCAAACGGAATGTTGCGGCTTGTTGCCCCCGTTTCGATCTTGGCCTGGTGTTCGCACGCCTCCGAGCCGCACCAGCCGGCCAAAAAGAAGCCGCGGTTTTGCTCCAGTTGCCGCTTCATGTCATCCAGCGTATCAACCGCGTAAAAATGGCTTTCCATAAACGCTTTCGCCCGATCATACATGGTCTGCTGAATCCCAGCCAGCATCGTTTGCACTTCTGCAACCAGATTTTCCTGCGCCACGATGCGTTTTTCGCCTGTTGCCCGGGCAACCAGCACGGCTTGTCCTTTTTCCATATCCCGCGGACCCAGCTCCATGCGCAGCGGAATCCCGCGCATCTCATATTCGTTAAATTTCCATCCCGGAGACTGCTCCGGATTGTCATCGATGCGCACGCGCACGCCCGCCTTTCGCAAATCGCCAACCAGTTCGCGCGCCTTCGTTACGACCGGTTCCCACGTTTTGGCCGGGCCGATCGGAATGACCATCACCTGCGTCGGCGCGACTTTGGGCGGCAAGGAAAGCCCTCGGTCGTCGCCGTGCACCATAATGAGCGCGCCGATAAGCCGAGTGCTGACGCCCCAGGAGGTCGTGTACACAAATTGATGCGTATTGTTGCGGTCCAAATATTTGATGTCAAACGCTTGCGCAAAGTTCTGCCCCAAATAGTGCGAAGTGCCGGCTTGCACCGCCCGGCCGTCTTTCATCATCGCTTCGATGGAGTACGTGTCGACCGCTCCGGCAAATTTTTCCGAGGGCGTTTTTTGCCCGACGATGACCGGAATGGCGAGAAATCCTTCGACAAATTCGCGGTACACTTCCAGCATGCGCATCGTTTCCTGCCGCGCGTCTTCTTCCGTTTCGTGCGCCGTATGCCCTTCCTGCCATAAAAATTCGCTGGTGCGCAAAAACGGCAGCGTCCGCTTTTCCCAGCGCACGACGTTGGCCCACTGGTTGATCAATAACGGCAGATCGCGGTAGGAATTAATCCACTTCGCATACATATATCCGATCATGGTTTCGGAAGTGGGCCTGATCGCCAGTTTTTCTTCCAGCTTTTCGCCGCCCGCTTCCGTTACCCATGGCAGCTCGGGATTAAACCCTTCAACGTGCTCTTTTTCCTTTTGAAAAAAGCTTTCCGGTATAAACAGCGGAAAATAGGCGTTCCGATGCCCGGTTTCTTTGAACTTCGCGTTCAGTTCCTGCTGGCACAATTCCCAAAGCTCGTATCCTTCCGGTTTGAAGACGATGCAGCCTTTCACCGGAGAATAATCCATCAAGTCCGCCTTCTTGATCACATCGATGTACCAGCGGGAAAAATCTTCGCTTTGCGGGGTAATTTCTTTGACGAATTGGCGATCTTTCGACATAACAGCCTCCTGCGATTTGCTTATCCTTTAAATAAACGCAAAATATCGTTATAAGTTACGACAATCATCAACAACATCAGCATGGCAAAACCGATAAAATGCACCATGCTCTCTTTCGCCGGATCGATCGGCTTGCCGCGCAAACCTTCCAGTCCGATAAACACAAGTCGGCTGCCATCCAGCGCCGGAAACGGGAGCAGATTAAAGATGCCGAGGTACAAACTCAAAAGCGCCGTCCATTTTACCAACGAGGCAAAGCCCTGGCTGGCGATTTGTCCGGTCACCTGCGCCATCCGCACCATTCCGCCCAAATCGTCCATCTTAACCTGCAACGTCACAAGCTTTTTCAGCCCGTTAAAAATTTCCCCGGTAAAAAACGCCATCGACTTGCCGGCTTCGCTGATCGTTTCGGCCAACGTGGCGCGGCGCGATTGAAAGCTGATATTCACGCCGGCGAGCACTTGCCCGTCCATCAGGCGCGGCGTCACTTCCACCGTTTGCGTTTGCCCGCCGCGGCGGATTTGCCAAATCATGGCCTGATTCGCGGATTGCGCAATCAACCCGGTAAATTTTTCATAATCGGCGCCGATCGTTTCATGGTTGACGGAAAGCACGATGTCGCCGGGTTGCAAGTGCGCCGCTTCCGCGGCCGATCCCTTCATGACGCCGCCGATTTGGATATGTTCCGGTATGCCGGTAAGCAATGTAAACGCGATAAACAACAAAAACGCCAGCACAAAATTCATCATCGGGCCGGCAAAGATGGTCATCGCCCGCTGCCCGACCGTTTTATAAGGAAACTGCCGATCAATCGGCGCGATTTGCGTCTCCATTCCGTTTCCGACGATTTCGGCTTGCGGATGCACCGGAAATGTGCGGGATGCGTCCTGTTCGCCCAACGTGATCGTAAGTTCCCGTTCCAGATCAAGCCGGTCGACGACGCCGATAATGGCGTTTGCCCGCGTGTCGAGGCGGTCCAGATAAATCTTTGTCACTTGTCCGTCTTTAAGCTCAAGCGCCACGCGATGCCCGGGCTGCACCTGGACAACCTCGGGGTCTTCGCCAGCCATCCGGACGAAACCGCCCAAAGGCAGAAGCCGCAGCGTATACCGCGTTTCCCCGCGCTTGAACGAAAACAGTTTCGGACCAAAGCCGATGGCAAATTCCCGCGCCAAAATGTTGGCGCGTTTGGCAAAATAGAAGTGGCCGAATTCGTGTATGCCAACAAGCAGGAAAAATACCAGGACTGTAAGAAAAATCACTTGCGGCGTAAACATGGCAATCCCGCTCCCTTTATATTTCTGCAGCGCAACCTGAATGCAGAACAATTTGTTCTCAATATAGATTACATGATACGCAAGCAAGATACAAGGTTATGACTCGCAACTGATTAACGCGATAAATATTTAATATATAAAAGTGTTATACTTTTGCCGCAACGGTCCGGGCCCAATGGTCCGCCGCCAAAATTTCCGCAAGATCCGGCGCAGGCTTGGCCCTATGCCGCTCCAGCGTCTTTTCGATTACCGCTTCGATATGCAAAAAGCTTATTTCGCCTGCCAAGAAACGTTGCACGGCAACTTCGTTGGCCGCATTGTAGACGGCCGGCATCGTCCCGCCTGTTTTCCCGCAAATATAGGCCATATGCAAACAGGGATAGCGTTTGAAATCGGGCTCGTAAAAATGCAGTGCGCCCAGTTTGGCCAAGTCAAGGCGCTTGACCGATGCGGGGAAGCGATCCGGGTAGGAGAGCGCATACTGGATCGGCAAGCGCATATCGGGAACGCCCAATTGCGCAACGACGCTGGTGTCGGCAAATTCAACCAGCGAGTGGACGATGCTTTCCGGGTGCATGAGCACGTCGATTTGCTCGTATGGAAGAGAAAACAGCCAGTGCGCTTCCATGACTTCCAGGCCCTTATTCGCCATAGTCGCCGAATCGATCGTCACTTTTGCGCCCATCGACCAATTGGGATGGCGCAGCGCGTCCGCAACTTTGGCGTGCTTGAGTTGTTCCCGCGTTTTGTCGCGAAACGCTCCGCCGGATGCGGTCAGGATGATGCGCCTGATACACGAGCGGCGTTCGCCGTTTAAGCATTGAAAGATGGCCGAATGTTCACTGTCGATCGGCAGCAGCATCACCTGATGCCGGGCGGCAAATTCGGTGACAAGATGGCCGGCGCAGACCAACGTCTCTTTATTGGCCAGCCCGATATGCTTGCCTGCGCGGATTGCCGCGAGCGCGGACTCCAAACCAAGGCTGCCGACCAGCGCGGCGATGACGAAATCGGCGTTCGTTCCGGCGGCGACTTCCACCAAGCCCGCGGCGCCGTAATATACTTGCACCGATGGGGAAATCATGGTCCGCAGTTCGTCCGCCGCCCATTTGTCGGCAACCGCCACCTTTTTCGGAGAAAACCGCTTGATTTGTTCAGCGAGAAGGGCAGTATTGCGGCCGGCGGCCAACCCTTCCACGGCAAAGCGTTCCGGATACCGGGAAATAACTTCCAATGCTTGTGTGCCGATCGAGCCGGTGGAACCCAATATCGCGATGCGTTTCGCTGCGTTTCGCATATGAACCTCCACTTGCGCTTCAGATCATATTATAAAAAGCCGATTGCGGATATGGCGTGAACGAGCGGAAAGACGAACAGCCAGCTGTCCACGCGGTCCAGCACGCCGCCGTGTCCGGGTAAAATGGCGCCGGAGTCTTTCACGTTTTGCGCGCGCTTTAGCGCGGATTCGACGAAATCGCCGAATTGGCTGAACAGCGAAATCAATATGCCCAGCGATACGGCATGAGACAAACTCAACAACTGCGGCGCGTAAAGGGAAAAGCCGATCGCCGCGGCGACGGACAGCGCCAGACCGCCCAAGGCGCCTTCAACCGTTTTTTTGGGGCTGATTGCAGGCCACAACAAATGTTTGCCGATCGCCCATCCGGTAAAATAAGCCCCCGAGTCGGTCGCCCAAATGCAAACAAACATTAGCAGCGACCAAAACAGCCCGTCGTCAAGCGCCCGGGTCGCGACCATATAATGAAATCCAAAGCCTATGTAAACAGTGCCGGTAAATATGAGCGACGCGCGGGGCAAATTGACTTTATTTTTCGTCATCACCGGCAAAAGCAAAATCGCGGCAAACGCAAGCCACAACAGTTTTTCCATGGAAACAGGCGGAAGGCCGGAAATTGCCTGCCATGGCACCGTGTACGCAAGCACAATGAGAAATCCGAGCACAGCTTCCGGCGAAGCGGGCTTGAAATCATAAATGCGCAAAAATTCATAAAAGCTAACAAGCGCCATAACGACAAGAAGAGCGGAAAACAAGTTTCCGCCCCAACATAAGAGCGCCAAAAATCCGATTCCAGCCAACATACCGGTCAAAATTCGCTCTTTCAAACTCTACTCCTCCAATAGCGACAGGCTGCAAACTACAATCCGCCAAATCTTCTGCAGCGGCTTTGATAGTCCATGATCGCTTGGTAAAATTCCTGCTCGGTGAATTCCGGCCAATAAACATCCGTAAACCAAAGCTCCGAATAGGCGGCCTGCCACAGCATAAAATTGCTGATGCGCTGTTCTCCGCTGGTACGAATGATCAGATCCGGATCGCTCAATTCATCCGTTTGCAAGTAGTGGTTAATCGTCTCTTCCGTGATATCCGCCGGATCCAGCCGGCCATTCTTCACCGCAATCGCCAAACCTTTCATACTTTCGACCAATTCCCTGCGGCTACCATAGTTCAGAGCAAAATTCAGAATCAGACCGGTATTGTGAGCTGTACGTTTAATCGCCTCTTCGACGGCTGATAACGTGTGCGGGGGCAGTTCTTCTTTCCACCCCATCATCCGGATTTGCACATTTTTCGCGATTAGCTCATCCAGTTCGATTAACAAAAATTCCTGCGGGAGTTTCATCAAAAAATCGACTTCGTCTTTGGGGCGTTTCCAGTTTTCGGTGGAAAAAGCAAACAAAGTAAGCACTTTCACACCCAGATCGTTGGCGGCAATCGTGACTTTCTTGATTGTTTTCATGCCGTTGTGATGACCGGCTATGCGCGGCAGGCCGCGCTTCTGCGCCCATCTTCCGTTGCCGTCCATAATGATGGCGACATGTTGCGGAATGTGATTGCGGTCAATCGCCGCCGGGATGCTGCCATGCTCTTTGGCTTTGCCGAATTTGGTCCAAAATTGTCCCATTCCTTCTCCCCCAATAAGGAACACTTAAGAGCGATGCCATGCTGCTGCTCGCGGAACTTACACTTCCATAATTTCTTTTTCTTTTTGCGCCAACGTTTTATCCACTTCCAATATATATTTGTCGGTTTTCTTCTGGATATCCTCTTGATGCCGGCGCGACTCATCTTCGGATATCGTTGTTTTCTCCAGTTTTTTGATGTCGTCGTTGGCGTCGCGGCGAATGTTGCGGATCGCCACCTTTGCTTCCTCTCCGAGCTTTTTCGTCAATTTGACCAGTTCGGCGCGCCTTTCCGCCGTCAGCATCGGAAGACTGATGCGGATTAAGCTGCCGTCATTGGACGGCGTTAAGCCAAGATCGGATTTGAGGATCGCTTTTTCGATATCGCCCAGGGCGGATTTATCCCACGGTTGAATCGTCAACGTGCGCGGGTCGGGCGTGCCGATTGTCGCCAATTGGTTAATGGGCGTAGGCGTACCGTAGTAATCGACATGGACCCGGTCAAGCAAGGCGGGATTCGCCCGGCCCGCCCGCAAAGATGACAGTTCTTTTTTTAGCGCTTGCAGCGCTTTTTCCATTCGTTCTTCCGCTTGTTTGATGATCGCGTTTGGCATCATTCAACGCTCCCTTTCACCGTAGTGCCGATTTTTTCGCCTAATACGGCGCGCTTGATATTTCCATTATCCGTAATTGAAAATACGATCAACGGAATGTCGTTATCCATGCAAAGCGATGATGCGGTCGAATCCATCACGCCAAGATTTTTATTCAATACATCCATATAAGTGAGCGTCTCAAATTTTTGCGCTTTGGCGTCTTTAAACGGATCGGCGGAATATACGCCGTCAACTTTATTTTTCGCCATCAGGATGACTTCGGCTTCAATTTCCGCGGCGCGCAACGCCGCTGTCGTATCCGTTGAGAAATACGGATTGCCGGTTCCGGCGGCAAAAATGACGACTCTGCCTTTTTCCAGATGGCGAATGGCTCTTCTGCGAATGTACGGTTCGGCGATTTGCTGCATTTCGATAGAAGTTTGCACGCGGGTGGGCACGCCGATTTTTTCCAGGGAATCCTGCAAGGCAAGCGAATTCATCACGGTGGCCAGCATCCCCATGTAGTCCGCGGTCGCCCTGTCCATGCCTTTGGCGCTCCCGGAAATGCCGCGCCAAATGTTGCCTCCGCCAACGACGATGGCAACCTGGACATTTAATGCAACGACAGCCTTCACTTGACCGGCAATCGACGCGATTGTCTCCGCATCGATGCCGTATCCCTTTCCGCCAGACAACGCTTCCCCGCTAAGTTTCAGCACGACACGCCGATATTTGGGTTGTTCCATCCTGTTTTGTCCTCCGATCAAAACGCTTGTAACCGCACCTATGGTGCGTTAAAAAAGAAGGAACACGAATGGTGTTCCGGCAATAGTCGGTTTTTTATGGTCGTTTGGTTTGCGCCATTACTTCTTCCACGAAATTGTCCTGTTTCTTCTCCAGCCCTTCGCCCAATTGGAAGCGGACGAAGCGTCTGATCGTAATATTTTCGCCGATTTGCGCAATTTTCTCGTTCAGCAGATCGGATACTTTCTTGTCCGGGTCTTTGATAAACGGTTGCTCCAGCAAACAGAACTCTTCATAAAATTTGCCCAGACGCCCTTCCACCATCTTCTCGACGATATGCGCAGGTTTTCCTTCTTGCAACGCTTGGGCGCGCAAGATTTCTTTCTCTTTCTCCAGGTCGGCGGCGGCGACTTCTTCCCGGCTAACATAGCGCGGGCTGGATGCGGCAATTTGCATCGCGATATCCTTGACAAAGCTGCGGAACGATTCCGTTATGGCGACAAAATCCGTTTCGCAGTTTACTTCCACAAGAACGCCGATTTTCCCGCCGGCGTGGATGTAAGATTCAACCATTCCTTCGCTGGCAATGCGCCCCGCTTTTTTCGCGGCGGCGGACAAGCCTTTCTTCCGCAAGATCTCGGAAGCTTTCTCAAGATCGCCATTCGCCTCTTCCAGCGCGTTTTTGCAATCGAGCATGCCGGCGCCGGTTTTTTCCCGCAATTCTTTTACCATACTTGCTGTAACTGCCATTATGATTTTGCTCCTCCCTACAACTATCCCACCCGGTTCATGCAAAGGATAGCGGTATCGATTTGATATTTTTCGGCTCTAAAAAAAGGGTGGCGACAGGTTACGCAACCTTCAAGCCACCCTTTCGCTGACATCCCGTTTTGGCAAAACTGCATTAAGCTGTGGTTTGCTCCCCTTGATGCGCCTCAATAACGGCATCCGCCATTTTACCGGTCAACAGTCTGACTGCGCGAATCGCATCGTCGTTTCCGGGAATAATATAGTCGATTTCATCCGGATCGCAGTTGGTATCGACAATCCCAACCAGCGGTATTCCCAGCTTTTTCGCTTCCGCTACGGCAATCCGTTCTTTGCGCGGGTCAATGACAAAGATCGCGTCAGGCAAGCCCTTCATCCCTTTGATGCCGCCCAAAAATTTCTCCAGACGCGCTTTTTCCTTATTCAGCAAAATGACTTCTTTTTTCGGCAATACGGCGAACGTCCCGTCCTCTTCCATACGCTCCAACTCATGCAAGCGTTCAATCCGCTTTTGAATCGTCTGGAAGTTTGTCAGCGTGCCGCCCAACCATCTCTGGTTCACATAAAACATTCCGCAACGCGCCGCTTCTTCGGCAACCGAGTCTTGCGCCTGTTTTTTGGTGCCGACAAACAGGATGGATCCGCCCCGTTCCGCTACCGATTTGACGAAATTATAGGCTTCTTCAACCTTTTTGACCGTTTTTTGCAGGTCAATAATGTAAATTCCGTTTCTTTCCGTGAAGATGTATTTTTCCATTTTCGGGTTCCACCGGCGCGTCTGGTGACCGAAATGAACCCCCGCTTCCAAAAGCTGTTTCATGGAGATAACCGCCATCTTCACTCACCTCCTGGTTTTGTTATGTTCCTCCGCCCGTTTCATTTTCCGGCAGCACTTAGCATGTAAGCACCACTGCCGAAATCAACCGGCGTGTGTATTTACACCGTCAATTACTATACCATAACCGCATATCCGTTGCAAGAGCGCGCAGCCACGCAAAGGCAAACAAGGAAACTCGCGGTCTATACATTTTATTTTAAGTCAGGGTAAGTCAAAGCTTGATCGCCATTTCCGCACTCGCGCGAACCCATAAGCACGAACTTCAACCAAACCGAAACGCAAACGGCCGCCCGCCTGCCCAGAGGCCATGCCCGCCATTGGGTTGACACGGAAATATGCAAACTTGCGGCTAAAAACGAAATTGCTCTTCCTGCTTGGCGAGTTTAATGATGAGTTCGACTTCCCCTTTGTTGATTCCGAGTTTCTTGGCGATTTGCTCGATCGATTTGCCGGATTGACGCAGGGCAAACAAGTTTTTATACCGTTCTTTCATATTTTGCCGCGCATCCGCGGAATGATTCCCGGCATCCTGCTCCAAAGCCGCGGAAGTATCAGGCTGGCTTAACTGAAGTGTGGCGACTTCCGCCGTCGCCTGTCGGGGGCTATGACCTGCTGTTTCCGCGCGCAACTTGAGCGGAGCCTGCAAGCATTCGGTCACTTGCTTTTCCAACAATTCAACGCGCCCGGCCAAATGGTGCAGACGATTTTCCAATTCCGTTTTCATATCGGCAAATTCACGCAGCAACCGGATATTGTCCTCTTCCAGTTCCTGGGTAAATTGAATGAGCGTATCTTCCATTCCGTTCAACAGTTGTTTGGAATTGCGCGCCGACTTGCGCCGCGCAAAATAATAACCAGCCGCTAATATGAAGGCTGCAAGCAATATTGTAAGCTGCCAGGACAACTCGCGCCAACCACCTTACTATTGAGAATGGACACCAAAAACTACAGGGAAAGATCAATGTGCTTTCCTTTATAGGGATGTTCGGAACGGTTTTCCTTTTTCCCGTTCGCGCCGTTTTTCTTCCGGCTTTCTTGCCGACTGCCGCCGCCGTGACGCGAATGATCGTTGATTTGCGGATCTTCTTTTGCTTCCAGTTTGGCGCTTTTCGTCCGCAATTCATCCGTATGCCTGATTTCCCCCGCCGCCAAGCCGTCCTGATCCCACAACGGCTTGTTCGTCATTTGCTGCTGAAGGTTGCTCGCGTCACTTTGCCGCAAGAAGGCCACCTGCATATCGATTGATTTGAGTGTCAAGCCACTCACCCCTCAACTTGCCCCTCGGCTACGATTGCATGACGATTTCTCCATCGACCATTTTGAACGTAACCCGCATGGTCGCATCCTTGACATACCGGGTATATCTGCCGATGGTCACTCTCGCCCCGCCATAAATGGTCGAACCGACTTCGACGATCGCTTTTGAAGTATCCTCCAGCGATTTTTCAATTTCCAGCATTCTGTCTTTGCAATTCTGCAATTCGTCAAGCTGCTGGCGTTTCGTATTGCTTAGCCTGGTGCGCAGCGCCTTTTTATCCTCGGAGAGCTGCCCGGCCAAAGCCAATTGGTCAAGCAACGCCAACGCCTTGTTGGTTTTATCCAAATTTTCCGCCAGTTCCTTGACCGTGCCGCGCAGATCAGCCAATTCATTGCGCAATTCCGGGAGTACGCCAACCTCGATGGAAGTGACTGTGGACATGTTGTTGCCGATCGTCCTCGCCGTCACCTTTTCCCCCGCCTGAATCGTGCCGCCGACGATCAATCCTTTATTGCCTTTGCAAATCACGTTCCGGCCGGCCCGGACCAACGAATGCATAATGCTTTGCGTTACGATGACATCTTCTTTGGCTTCGATATTTCCTTCCTGCACAAATGATATTTTCACATTTTTTCCCGCTTTGATGTATCCTTTGCCGCGTCCCAAAACGCCTGCGGTAATTTCAATGTTGCCGCCGGCAAACAATTCCGCGCCTTCAACGCCGCCGATTACGCGAATATCGCCATCGGCTTTTATTTTAAACCCGTTCAGCACATTGCCGCGAACGACAACATTGCCGACGAAGTCGATATTTCCGATGTTGTAGTCGACGTCGCCGTTCACTTCGTAGACCGGAAAGACGTTGATCTTGTCCCGGTCAGTCATCGTGACAAGCCCGTCGATTGCCGCATAGATTCCCTTTTGTTCCGCATCGGTGACGACATTTTTGCCTAATTTGAAACGCGCTTCTTTGCCGGCTTTCGCATAGATCAGCTCGCCGGTCACCGCTTTGCCGTGCGTGCCTTCTTCCGGCGGCGCTTTTTCCGCAATTAATTGCCCTTTGCGCACATTGTTGAGCGACGCGACTTCTTTATAATCAACGGTCCCGTCTTCCAATACCAGCGGCTTGCGCGTGATTCCGTCATTGTTGAACAAATATCGGACATAACCGTCTTTGCCGTTTCTCGGAGCATCTCCAATCGCGACGCATACTTGTGTATATATGTATTTTTTCGGATCTTTCACCATGTCCGCCAACACATCGTATTGAATGCCGTACGTAACACGATTTTTGCGCAGCAAATCGTCCAATTGCGCCAAGGTGCATTGGAAGTTTTCCGGCGGGTTGTTAAAATGCAAATACGCATTGATTTTGTCATCCGATAACACAACGTTAATAAAATGCTCGATTGGAACCTGCATTTGATCGTTGGCCATGCCCGAATCCCCCTAAAGGCTGAAAGGATGCTGGTTCTATAGCTTAATTATACCTTATCATACTACCGTGTAAATTAGTAGTCTTGCATCAGTTGCCGCTTGTTTAACGCCAACGCTCCCCGCAAACGCACGATTGCTTTGGAATGAAGCTGCGATATGCGCGACGGCGACAGACGCATCACTTTCGCGATTTCGGAAAGCGACAATTCCTCATAGTAAAAAAGGGAAACGACGGTACGTTCCTTTTCCGTCAGATGATCGATTGCCTTCGCCAAACATTCCTTCAGGTACGTTTCCTTTACTTTGATTTCCGGATCTTTCGCCGATTCATCAATCAGGACGGACAGCCTTGTTTCGCTGTCGTCTTCTTTAAGCGGATCTTCCAACGAGCAAATGGTCGTAATGGAGATTTCCTGCAGGATTTGGTTGAATTCGCTCGCAGAAATGTTCAGATATGCGCACACTTCCTCGTCGGTAACAGAACGCAGATAGGTTTGTTCCAATTTTTGATAGGCTTCTTCGATTTTTTTGGCTTTTTCCCGAACGGAACGCGGGACCCAGTCCCCTTTGCGCAAGGAATCGATAATGGCGCCGCGAATACGCCACGAAGCATAGGTTTCAAACTGCAGGCCGCGGTTATGATCAAATTTGTTAATGGCATCAATCAAACCAATGACGCCATAGCTGGTCAAATCTTCTTTGGAAACATTTTTCGGCAATCCGATGGATAAGCGGTTCGTCACCAATTCGACCAGATGGAGGTAACATTCCACCAACTTTTTGCCCGCTTCCCGGTCGCCTTCCGTTTTATATTTTTCCCAAAGCGCGAAGTGTGGAAGTTCCGCTTTTTTACGCTCCAGCACGGGACATCATCCTTCATTTTTCTTCTTCGTCCGTCAAGCTTCGCACCGCATCAGCCAAAACTTGGGCGTCCCACTTTTCGGTTGAGACGAGTTTTTTGGGTGACAACGGCTCAAATTCCGCTTGATCTTGCTTTTCAGGCTTGAGCAATTCCAGCAGTTCCGGATCGTCGGGCGTTACGAGATTCACTTCCGATTCAGGTTGTTTCACCGTTTTGGCCAACAATGCGGCAAGCCCCCAACGAACCAATGTGACGAAAAGAAAAACAACAGCGTAACTGTAAAAACTGCGAATTATGGATGTTAACAGCGTATTTTTATTCGCCAACGAAGCGAACAGCGTAAGCAAAAACGGGATGATCGAAACCAGCAAATTCCATTTCCATTTCCATTTCCATTTCCATTTTCCTGTCACGGTTATAATTCCTTCACTCCGTTTAGTGCGGTCCGTATCGTCATGATGCCGGTGGCATTGGCGAATTCCACCGTCCGCCCGTAATTTCCCCCGGTATCTTCCGCTACGACATTGATTCGGAAACGCAACAGCATTTCTTTGCACATTTCGATGTTCCGCGAACCGATTTTCATGGATTCGCTTTGCGTGATAAATTGAAACATTTGTGCGCCACCGGCGATTTTCGCTTCCATCCGGGCGACGGATGCGCCCAGCGCGACCATTTGGCCGATCATTTCCGGGATGGCTGTATCCGCGTATTTGGCGACATTCATCACCTGATGGCGCATAATGCCGGAATGGGGAAGCATCACATGGGCCAATCCGGCGATTTTCTTTTGCCGGTCATAGATGGCTATCCCCACGCAAGAACCGAGACCCATCGTTTTCAAAACGCCAAACGCGTCATTTGTAACCTTAAGATCGGCCATGCCAACTTTAACCAAATGCGCTTCCATCATTCGAAAGGCACTCCCAATGCGGTAAACAATCTGCGAAAAGCTTCCGGATCCGGTATAAAGAAGAAATGCCCTTCGACTTCATCTTTATCTTCAAAAAATTGCGTGTCTATCAACAGCGCATGGTCTCCCATTTCTCCGAACTGGATCAGCCCGAAATTCAAAATGGCGCCCGCCATATCAATCGCCAACGCCGGAACCGTCGGCGACAAATAGAGTTTGGTGAAGTCGCCCAACGATGATAAATACGAACCGACGAGAATATTGGCGATTTCGGATAGCGCGGACAGTTCCATCTCCGAAAAACCGTCGGAACCGTCACTGCCGATGCCGACAAAATTGCGCAGCAATCGCTTGGCCGATTGTTCGCGCAAAATGAAAAACATATTCCCCGGCGCATCGCCCTCTACCCGCATGAAAATGGCGATTACGACCATCTCTGCGCCGCCGATGGAATTGGCGATTTCGGCAAACGGCAATATTTTTACATTCGGAACCCGCATATCCACCGGCTTGTTCAATAGTTTCGCCAATGCGGTCGCAGCGTTCCCGGCGCCGATATTGCCGACTTCCCTTAACACATCCAGTTGGAAATCCCCAAAATGGTGCAATGGTTTCACTCGGCTACTCCTCAATCGCTTCTAATTGAATAATCTCATTTTTGTTCAGCACTTCTTGCAGATTGAGCATCACCAACAGCCGTTCATCCCCGATTCTGGCGACGCCGCGCAAATATTTGGCTTTGATGCCGCCCACCACTTCGGGCGGATCGGCAATTTTATCCGCGTCCAAATCCACTACGTCATTGGCAGAATCGACTATCAGGCCGACTTCGATATTCCCGACCGCAACGATGATCAGCCGGGTATTGTTGGTCGGCTCGCTGGGCGCAAGGCCGAACCGTTCGCGCAGATCGATTACCGGAACAACTACGCCGCGCAAATTGATGACACCTTTGACGAACTTCGGCGTTTTCGGCACACGCGTTAACGGCATCATCCGTTCGATCGTGCGGACATTTTCCACTTCAACGCCGTATTCTTCTTCACCAAGCTTAAACACAATCACTTTCAATTCTTCAGCCATGGATCAAACCTCCTTGTAATCTCGCAACCTACTTGATAATTGCGTTCGGATCAATAATTAAAGCGACACGGCCGTCACCCAAAATCGTTGCGCCCGAAACGGCAAACACTTTCTTTAAATAATTGCCCAGCGTCTTCAGCACGATCTCCTGCTGGCCGACCAACGTATCGACCAGCAATGTGACGTATTTTTCGCCTTTGCGAATGACGATCGCTTCCCACTCCGATTTTTCTTCGTTCGCCGCGCCGGGGCATTCGAACAACTCCGCCAACTGCACAAGCGGTATGATGCTGTCGCGAAAATCGACCATGCGTCTGCCTTGCACGATTTTGATTTGTTCGGTTTGGACGATGTTGGTTTCCACAATGGAAGTAAGCGGGATCGCAAACGTTTCGGCGCCCGCCTTAACCAGCATGGCGGAAATAATCGACAACGTAAGCGGCAATTGCACGGAAAATTTGGTGCCCTTGCCGGCTTGCGATTCAACCGTAACGCTGCCTCCCAAGGAAGTGATTTTGTTTTTCACGACGTCAAGGCCTACGCCTCTGCCGGAAATGTCGGAGATTTTTTCCGCGGTGCTGAAACCCGATGCGAACAGCAACTGATAAACGTCGTCGTCCGACATTTTTTTGGCGTCTTCCTGGGTTACAATCCCTTTTTTCAGCGCCGTTTTCAACACTTTGTCGCGGTTGATGCCTCTGCCGTCTTCTTCGATTTCGATAAATACGTGATTTCCGCTATGGAATGCGCGCAAATATATCGTTCCGGTTTCCGGTTTTCCCGCTTTCATTCTGTCCGCCGGCGCCTCAATGCCGTGGTCCAGCGCGTTGCGCAACAGATGGACCAACGGGTCGCCGATCTCATCGATAACGGTTCTGTCCAATTCCGTATCTGCGCCGGTAATGACCAACTCCACTTTTTTATCCAGCGATTTGGCCAAATCGCGAATCATCCGGGGGAACCGGTTGAATACCGTATCCACCGGAACCATGCGCAGTTTCAGGACGATATTTTGCAGATCGGTGCTGATTCTGGCCATATGCTCCACGGTTTCCGTCAAATCGTTGCGCCGGATTTCCGCCGCCAACGACTCCATCCGCACCCTGTCGATCAACAGCTCGCTAAACAAATTCATTAATGTGTCCAGCCGCTCGATATCGACACGAATCGTCCGGTTGACGTGCACATTTTGTCTCGCCTGATTCGGGTGGGAATCCGCGACGCCCCGATGGCCGTCATTGCCGGAAGCGGATTGCCCGGCAGCCTGCTCAGCCTTCACGCTGGCGAGTTGTTTCAATTTCTCGTGATCGAGCGATGCGACTTCGCACGACTCGATTTCGGAAATATGCATAATCATTCGCTGCAGGGCTTCTTCGGACAACTTCGATATGTAATAAACGGAGAAAATCTTTTCAAATTTTTCCTGCTCGATATCTTCTACGGTTGGAAACGATTTGACAATTTCGCCGTTTGTCTCGAGCACATTAAAGACCATGTATGCGCGCGCCGCTTTCAAAACGCAGTCGTCCCGCACAGCCACTCGGATGAAAAACACCTTATGCCCCGTATCGAGCGATTGCTGCAATACGGAATACTGATATTGGTCAAGGGACATGTCGGAGTTTGCCTCTTTGCCGGGCTCGGCTGCCGAAACGGGCGTATCCCCGCGGAATATAGCTTGCAGCGATGATACGATTTCCTGCACATCCGCCTTGCCGGTTCCTCCGGCAACAATATCCTGCACCATGGCTTCCAGCGCATCCAGACTTTTGAAAAGCGTATCAAAAATAAAACCGTTCATTTTGCATTTCTGGTTGCGCACCTGGTCCAGCACATTTTCCATCTCGTGCGTTAACGAGGCCAGATCCTCAAAGCCCATAGTTGCGGACATGCCTTTCAAAGTATGGGCTGAGCGAAAAATGCCCTGTACGATATCCAGATCATCGGGTCTCTTTTCGAGCTCAAGCATGTTTTCGTTTAACGCTTGCAAATGATCTTTCGCCTCATCGATAAACATCGATAAATATTGGTCTTGTCCCAAACGTGAGCACCTCCTATAAGTCGCCGTCATGCCTTTCCATCTTGCTGACTTTTTTAACAAGCGTTGCCGCTATGAACTCTAACGGCACAATATCCGTTACGCACTGCAACTCGATTGCCGCCCGGGGCATCCCGTAAACAATTGCCGTTTGTTCCGCTTCGGCAATCGTCGTTACAGCTCCGGAATCACGTAACGCTTTCATCCCTTTGGCTCCATCACTCCCCATTCCTGTCATCAGTATTGCATGGCGAATTAAATCGGTATAAGGCACAAGCGATGTAAACAGTTCATCCACGGAAGGGCGGTGCCCGTTCACCGGGTCGTCGTCGCCAAGCGCGATCGTATAGGTTTTCGCGCCGCTTTTCGTAAGTCGCATATGCATGCCGCCGGGTGCGATATAGGCGACGCCCGCTTTCAATTCTTCTCCGTGAACGGCTTCCTTTACGCGAATTTGCGCCAACTGGTCCAGCCTTTGCGCCAACGAACGCGTGAAGTTGGGCGGCATATGCTGCACAATCAGAATCGGCGCGGGAAAGTCTTTCGGCAAGCGGGCAACAACGTTTTGCAGCGCTTTCGGTCCGCCGGTCGATGTGCCGATCGCAACAAGTTGGCTGAACATTTTTTTGTTTTGTTTCGGCGCCGCTTCCGCATTCAATACGGCAAGGGGGCTGTTCGTAATTGGCGGCTGCCATTTCAATTTTGTGCGCACGCAGACATGCAACTTGTCGATTAGCGTTTTGCGAATATGATGAATATCCAGTGAAATGGCGCCGGACGGTTTTAACACAAAATCGATTGCCCCCGCTTCCAAAGCCAGAATGGTTGCTTTGGCGCCCGGTCCTGTCTTGCCGCTCAGCATCAATACGGGAATCGGGTCGTTTTGCATGATATGTTTTAACGTTTGCAGCCCGTCCATTTCCGGCATTTCTATATCCATCGTGATGCAATCGGGACGGTGCAAGCGCAGTTTTTCGAGAGCGTCCTTACCGTTAAAAGCTGTGCAAATAACAGTGAATTGCGGGTCTTCGTTGATCAAATCGGAAATCATTTTGCGCATAAAAGCCGAATCATCCACGACCATTACCGAATAGCGTTTGTGCAATGCGTATCACCCCTAAGCTGCGACAATTCCTCTATCTGCTAAAGCGCAATAATCGCCCCAAAAATGCCTTGACGCCGCTTTCCTGTTCATTCTCCCGCACGGCGCTTTTCCCTCTGATGAACACGGACGCCAGCTCCGTCATTTTTCTGGACGCTTCGCATCCGGGGTAAGCGACATAAAACGGCACCTGCTTTTTAACCGCTGAGGAAACATGATGATCGTCGGTAATGTATCCAAGCGCCGGTATATCGATATCCAAAAATTGCTTTGCTACCATGCTGATTTTTTCCGCCGTGCGCTTGCCTTCCTTTTCATCCGCCACGCGGTTCACGATCAGCTGAAACGGCACCCGGTATTTCAGGCCGTGAACCATTTTGATAATCGCGTAGGCATCCGTAATCGCCGTTGGTTCCGGCGTCGTCACGACAATCGTTTCCTGGGCCGCCAGAATAAATTTCAGCGTTTCCCGCGAAAGCCCCGCTCCGGTATCAAACAGGATAAAATCGATATAGCCGCTTAATTCGTTTAATTGCCGCGTAAAATTCTCCAGTTCGTCTTCCGATAAACGAAACAAGTCGTTGAAACCGGAGCCTCCGGAAATGAATTGAACGTCATTTACGCCTTTGTAGATGATCTCCCAGATCGTTTTTTCTTTTTTCAGCAAATGGGCCAAATTGTATTTGGGCATAATTCCCATCAGCACATCGATATTGGCAAAACCGATATCGGCATCGAAAATGAGCGTCCGAAAGCCGAGCGATTGCAAAGCAAGCGCGAAGTTGAGCGTAAAATTGGACTTCCCCACGCCGCCTTTGCCGCTTGTCACCGTTATGATGCGCGTATTTTTCACGCCGGTGTCGCTCTTCACCTTGACAAGATTGCGCAATTGCTGCGCCTGGTCAGTCATTTGCCATCTCCCCCCAAAATCATATCCACCAATTGTTCCTCATTTACTTGAAAAATATCGTCGGGAACATTTTGGCCGTTTGTGATATACGACAGTTGCAGCGGGAATTCGCTGACCAGATTGAAGATGGCGCCGTAGCTCTCCGTCTCGTCCATCTTGGTAAACAACAGTTTGTTCAGGTCAAAACGGCTGAAGTTTTCCACAACTTTGCGAATATCCTTATATTTTGCGGTCAGGCTGACGACCAGGTATGTTTCGGTTTTTTCTTTTGTTTTCAGCAGGCTGTTCAACTCCGAAACATACATTTCATTGCGGTAATTACGCCCCGCTGTGTCGACAAAAATGATGTCACAACGTTCCAGACGTTGAAACGCTTTTTGCATCTCCGGCGGAGACATGACCACTTCCAACGGAATGTTTAAAATGTTGGCGTACGTTCGCAGTTGTTCCACGGCCGCGATTCTGTATGTATCGGAAGTGATAAGCCCTACCGATCGTTTCTGCTTCAACACTTGTTCGGCAGCCAGCTTGGCAATCGTGGTCGTTTTGCCTACGCCCGTCTGGCCGACAAACCGCACCACCTTCGTATCGTCGGCAATCGGCTGCTTGCCGTTTTTGCGCAAGAGTGCAAGCAATTGATTTCGAAACAGTTTGTTCGCCTCAGCCTCGGTCATAGTTGGCGATATCGCTCCCGCGTCCCCGATCACTTTTTGCATAATGCTTTGGATTAACAGCGGGTTGAAATCGTGCGCTTTCAGATGCGCTTCCATTTTCAGGAGCGCGGCGGGGTAGCCGGAACTGTCATAAATGCCGGCTGCGGCAAGCTTGTTGACCAATTCTTTCATTTGCCGCAACTCAAGCAGCATTTGCTCGTCCTTGGCCGAAGATACGCTGCGGTCAGGTTCCGTTTCGCGCGCATACCCGGGCAAGCCGCCCGTTTGTTTGGCTTCAGCCGCCGGATTGGCCGTTAGCGTTGTGACCGGTTCCAAAACCGCCGTTGCTTGCATTCCCGTATGCATAGTGTGAGGTTTCTGCGCGGGAGAGGTGTTGTCCATCGCCGCAATCACTTCGATTCGGCGTTTGGCAAACAGCCCCAAAAATCCGCCGGAACGCAATTCTTTCGTATTCAGAATAATTGCGTCATTGCCAAGGTCGCTGCGAATTTTTTTTAGTGCCTCGGGCATTGAATCAACCACATATCGTTTCACTCTCACAGATTCACCACTCCTACGCTGTGGATTTCAACGCTTGGCTCCAATTCGTTATACGAAAGGATGGGAATATCCTGCAACGAACGTTCCAACAACTGCCGCAAATACATGCGTATCGTCGGCGACGCGAGAATGACCGGCTGTGCGCCTGTCTGGGCGAGTTTCCCAACCTGTTCGACAACTTTTTGGTAAATCAGTTGCGAAGAACCGGGGTCGAGCGCCAAATAGGAACCATGTTCCGTTTGCTGGACGGATTCGGCAATTTTTTTCTCCAGCGTCGGCCCGACTGTAATCACTTGCAGCGTGTCCCCGTCAGCGACAAACTGCTGGGTAATTTGCCGGGACAACGATTGCCGGACATACTCGGTCAATACGTCGGGATCTTTGGTCAATTGGCCGTAATCCGCCAACGTTTCAAAAATCGTGACCAAGTCGCGAATGGAAATTTTCTCTTTCAATAATTTGCTTAAAACTTTCTGCACGTCGCCAATCGATAACACACCCGGAATCAGTTCCTCGACAAGCGCGGGGTACGATTCCTTCAGGTGATCGATCAGCGCCTTCGTTTCCTGGCGTCCGATCAACTCGTGGGCATGCTTGCGAATGGTTTCCGTCAGATGGGTGGCAACGACCGACGGCGGATCAACCACCGTGTATCCGGAAAGCTCGGCGCGTTCCTTCATGTCCTCGTCGATCCACAGCGCCGGCAATCCGAACGCGGGCTCGGTGGTGGCGATACCGGTAACGGACTCGTCATCGATCCCGGGACTCATTGCCATATAGTGATTAAGTATTAATTCACCATGCGCCACCGTATTTCCTTTAATTTTTATCACATATTCCGTCGGTTTTAGTTGAATATTGTCGCGAATGCGGATTACAGGCACAACGAGCCCCAATTCCAGCGCCAATTGGCGTCGAATCATGATGACGCGATCCAACAAATCGCCGCCTTGCTGCGCATCCGCAAGCGGAATAAGACCGTAGCCGAATTCAAATTCAATCGGATCAACCTGCAGCAAATTGATGACGCTTTCCGGGCTGCGCACTTCCGCCATTTGCTGCACTTCTTCCATCTCTTCCGCTTTCTCCTGTTCTTTTGCCAGGTTCTTTTGCATGCGGTAACCGCCGATCGCGATGGCCGTAGCAACCGGCAAAGTGACGAGCCAGCCGATCGGCGTCGCCACGCCAAGCATAAAAATTGTTCCCGCCACAATGTACAACAGCTTTGGATGCGAAAGCAGCTGGCCGGACAAATCGGCGGCAAAATTATTTTCCGAAGCGGCGCGCGTGACGATCAAGCCGGTCGCGGTCGAGATCAGAAGCGCCGGAATTTGGCTCACCAAACCGTCGCCGATCGTCAAGACGGAAAAACGCTGCAGCGATTCTGCAAAGCCAAAACCGTGCACGGCCATGCCGATTACAAAACCGCCCAACAGATTGATGAACAAGATGACGATCGCGGCGATCGCGTCGCCTTTGACAAATTTGCT
>DASVDB010000167.1 GCA_036381315.1 Bacilli bacterium
GGCTGATGGTCCATGTGAACACAGACAAACAGCAAAGCGAAATGGTGCATGTATACTTGAACAAAGCGCAATCATTGCGTCCGGATTTGAAACTGTAGGCGATCGCAAACACTCATCACAATCACGCAAAGGCAAACATATGGGATTCGCGGCCGATATATGTGATTTTTCACAAACATTTTTTTGAAAGTCGGTGTTTGCAGATCATGTATGTGATTTTTCACATATATTTGCGTAAAATATGCAAATGCCTGCCAAATATATGTGATTTTTCAAATATATTTGGCAAAACACCGCGTTCCGAGAAAATTGTATGTGATTTTTCATTTATATTTTACCGTAAGTCAGGAAAAGTCAAATTTTTATTGACTTTTCCGGCATTTTTATGCAAACTCGGTTGCACAACGGCTGCCAGCCTATGCGCTATTCCGCCTGCTGCTCCTTGATCCGCCCGCGTGGCCTTTACCGGCAACACGCGCGACCGTTTGTCAAGAGGCCAAGGGCCACGCCCGCGCCATTCAACGCGTTTTCGCACTCCATTACCAAAAGGTGGAGCGTCTGGCAACAAATAGAAATCGCTAGCCAAACTCGCGCGCAAGCGCCCATGATCGCGGCATCTTGACGTAAGCGGCATATGTTGTGTATAGTGTAGTGAAAGGAATCAATCAGCTGATTCCGAAGCAGAGCAGAGTTGAGGAAGAAGAGCCGAGTTGAGCGAGGAAAAAGTGCATAGAAACCGGTCCATTTTTGTTTGCGGCTGGTCTTGTCCTTGCCATATACTCAAAACTTGCGCCTCTACTTTGCGGTAGAGGTTTTTTAATTGGGAAAAAAAGGAGAGATGAGCCATGACCTCACCCAGCCTGCAGGAAGTGATCCGGTTATCCGGGCAGTTCAATCTTGTTCCGATCGTGCGCCGCTTGATGGCCGATACGGAAACGCCGATCCGGATGTTTCAACGGTTTTACGGAGAAAAACGCGCGTTTTTGCTGGAAAGTGTTGAGGGCGGAGCGAAATGGGCCCGATATTCGTTTATCGGCACCGACCCGTTTATGCTGATCAGAGGCAAAAAGGGCAAACTGGCCATCGAAGCGGAAGGAAACACCGTCACCTGCGAGGGCGATCCGATTGGCACGCTGAAAGCTTATTTGCGCTCCTACTCGAGCCCGCCCATTGCCGATTTGCCGCCGTTTACCGGCGGCGCCATCGGATTTTTCGGATACGACCTCCTGCAATATTATGAGAAACTGCCGGCGCACCGTTTTGACGACTTGCAGATGGATGACATCCATTTCATGTTTTGCGACCGGCTGATCGTGTTCGACCATTTGGAGCAGCAGGTCAAAATCGTCGCCAATGTGCATATTCGCCCGCAAGCCACGGACGTTGACATTGCCAGGGAATACGCGGCGGCCTGCCGGAGGATCGAGGAATTGGCGGAGCGCCTGGAGCAGCCGCTGCCGGTTGCGGGGCGGGCAAACCGGTTTTTAACCGCAACCGAGCCGGATGTGGCGGATATCGCTTCCAATGTGACGAAAGAACAATTCATCGACAACGTTGAAAAAGCCAAGGAGTATATCCGCGCCGGCGATATATTCCAGGTCGTGTTGTCGCAGCGGTTTGCAATCCGCACGGATGTTTCGCCGCTCGATGTGTACCGGGTGCTCAGGATCATGAATCCGTCCCCGTATATGTATGTGTTGAAGCTTGACGACGAAGTCATTGTCGGCACATCGCCGGAACCGCTTGTGAAAGTAAACGGCGACCGTGTGGAGACGCGCCCCATTGCCGGAACAAGGCCGCGCGGCAAGACGGCGGAAGAAGATGCGGCGTTGGAGCAAGATTTGCTTGCGGATGAAAAAGAACGCGCCGAGCATGTCATGCTGGTTGACCTGGGGCGCAACGATATCGGGCGCGTCGCCCGGTTCGGAACGGTAAAATGCGATTCGTACATGCAAATCGAACGTTATTCGCATGTGATGCATATCGTTTCCAACGTATCGGGCAAGCTGCGCGGCGACAAAGACTTTTTCGATGCGTTCATATCCTGTCTGCCGGCAGGCACCGTATCCGGCGCGCCGAAACTGCGAGCGATGGAAATCATCGCCGAGCTGGAAAACGAAGCGCGAGGGGCGTATGCGGGAGCAATCGGGTATTTGGGCTTTTCCGGCAATATGGACACCTGCATCACCATCCGGACGATCATTTTCAAGCGCGGCAAAGCGTATGTGCAGGCAGGCGCGGGCATCGTGTTTGATTCGGTGGCGGAAAAGGAATACCAGGAAACGGTAAATAAAGCCAAAGCGCTTTTGAAATCGATCCGCATTGCCGAAGAAATGTTCGGCGGCGTAGAACCGCCGGGCGAAAACGTGATCAACCAGGATTATTTTTTTCCGGCGCAATCCGTGCGCTAAACATGCACCGAACCTAAAAACGGGAGGTTGAAAATATGGAGTCGAAGCGATTGACCATTCAACAGGCGATTGCCAAATTGGTCAAATTCCAGGATTTGACCCGGGATCAAGCGAAAGATATGATGCTGGAAATTATGGAGGGAAATGCGACGCCGGCGCAAATCGGCTGCATCGCCACCGCTCTCATGATGAAAGTGGAGACGATTGACGAAATCGCCGGATTGGCCGAAGCGATGCGCAGCAAGGCCTACCGCGTGGATACGGAGAATTCCTGCTTGCTGGACACTTGCGGCACCGGCGGCGACGGCGCCAAGACGTTTAACATCTCGACCGCATCGGCGATTGTGGCGTCCGCCGCGGGCATCCGCGTCGCCAAACACGGCAACCGCGCCATGTCCAGCAAAAGCGGCAGCGCCGACGTGCTGGAAGCGCTCGGCGTCAACATCGGGTTGACGCATACGCAAGCCGCGGAATGTTTGGCGAAAGTGGGGATTTGCTTCATGTTCGCGCAATATTACCATCAATCGCTTAAATTTGCCGCCGCGCCGCGCCGGGAGCTGGGCGTGCGGACCGTTTTCAATATTCTCGGGCCGCTTACGAATCCGGCGAATGCGGACAGGCAATTGTTGGGCGTGTTCGACCGGACGAAAACGGAAATTGTCGCCAAAGTTTTGCATCAGTTAAAAATCAAACGCGGATTTGTCGTTTCAAGCCACGACGGACTGGATGAAATCAGTATTTCCGCGCCGACGCAAATTACCGAACTGCGAAATGGCGAAATTCGCACGTTTGACATTTCGCCTGCCGAACTGGGGTTAAACAGCTATCCGCTTGCGGCGGTGGCTGGCGGTTCCGCCGCGGAAAACGCGGCGATTATCCGCGGCATTTTCCAAGGCGAGAAAGGCGCGCACCGGGATATCGTTGTCGCCAATTCCGCGGCTTGCCTGTATATCGCGGAAAAGTGCCGGAATTTGCCGGAAGGGGTAAAATTGGCGGAGGAGATTATCGATTCCGGCAAAGCGCTGGCCAAACTGGATGATCTGGTTCATTTTACAGGAGAGATCAGCCATGTTTCTTGACCGCATCGTTGCAACGAAACAGCAGGAAGTGGAACGGCTGAAAGAGCATTTTTCCGTGGCCAAAGCGGAACGGGAAATCGCCGCCCTGCCGGCCTGCCGGGGATTTCGCCGGGCGCTTGTCGCCGAAAAAAATCGCCCGATGGGCCTGATTGCCGAAGTGAAAAAAGCTTCGCCGTCGAAGGGTTTGATTCGCGCCGATTTCGACCCGGCGGCCATTGCCCGCGCGTATGCGCAAGCAAAAGCCGATTGCTTGTCCGTATTGACGGACGAACCATATTTTCAGGGGGCCAACGCATATTTGCAACTGGTTAGAAAAGCGGTCGATCTGCCGATTTTGCGCAAGGACTTCACGATCGACATGCGCCAAATTTACGAAGCCCGGTTGCTCGGAGCGGACGCGGTGCTGTTGATCGTGGCGATATTGACGGATGATCAGCTGCGGGAGTTTCTGGATATCGCCCATGCGCTTGGCCTTGACGCGCTCGTCGAGGTGCACGACCTGCCCGAATTGGAACGCGCGTTAAGCGTGGGAGCCGATTTGGTCGGCATAAACAACCGCGATTTGCGCACCTTCGTCACCGACCTGGCCACGACGGAGCAATTGATCCGGCATATTCCCAAAGATAAGGCGATCATAAGCGAAAGCGGCATTTCCGGTAACGCCGATATCAACCGGCTCCTGCAATTCGGCGTAGACGCCGTGCTGGTGGGCGAACATCTGATGCGGCAGGATGATATCGAACTGGCGGTGCATGAATTGATGGACGCGAAGGCGGCAAAAGGAGCGGAATGAGCATGGCGCGGACGACGGTCAAAATATGCGGGCTGCGCACGCGGGAAATCGTGCAAAGCGTTTGCGCGCTATCCGTTGACCAGATTGGTTTCGTGTTCGCCAAAAGCCGGCGCCAGGTGAGCCCGGAGCTTGTCCGGGAGCTGCTAGCTATGGCAAGGGAAAACGTCTGTCCCCCGCAAGCGTTCGGTGTTTTTGTCAACCCGGGGCTTGCCGATCTTGCGCATGTGCTTTCCATCGCCCCGCTTCATGCGGTACAATTACACGGTACGGAATCGCCGGAATTTTGCCGCGAAGTGCGGAATCGTTTTGGCGTGAAAACTTATAAAGTGTTTTCCGTAAAGAACGCGGAGAAAGGCAAAAACGCGGCGGACCGAATGCTTCCCTATCAAGGCGTAATCGACGGAGCGTTCATCGATACGTACGATCCCGTCATAGGCGGGGGCACCGGCAAGGCGTTTGGCTGGGATATAATTCCGGATTATTTGCGGGTCGCGGAAAAAATCGGCGTTCCGCTGATCATCGCCGGCGGCCTGACGGCGGAAAATGTTGGCCGATTGCTTTCCCAATATGATATTCATGGCGTCGATGTTTCGAGCGGCGTCGAAACGGATGGAGAAAAGGATGGCGCAAAGATTCGGCAATTCGTAGAGAGGGTGAGAAATCATGACGCAAGTTCCGGATGAGCACGGCAGATTCGGCAAATTTGGCGGCAGGTACGTGCCGGAAACGTTGATGAACGCGCTGCTTGAATTGGAAGAAGCATATAAGCGCTATACGAAAGACGAGAGCTTTCAACGCGAAGCGGCAGAATTGCTCAAGCAATATTCCGGGCGACCGACTCCGCTTTATTTCGCTGAGCGGCTGACGCGAAAGTTGGGCGGCGCGAAAATTTATTTGAAGCGCGAAGATTTGAACCATACCGGCGCGCATAAAATCAATAACGCGATCGGACAGGCTTTGCTCGCCAAACGCATGGGCAAAAAAAAGGTGATCGCCGAAACGGGCGCCGGGCAGCATGGCGTGGCGACGGCGACGGTCGCCGCATTAATGGGCTTCGAATGCAAAGTATTTATGGGTGAGGAAGATACGAAACGCCAACGGTTGAATGTATTCCGGATGAATTTGCTGGGCAGCGAGGTCATTCCGGTTACTTCCGGCACCAGAACGCTCAAGGATGCCTGCAACGAGGCGCTGCGCTATTGGGTAAGCCATGTGGACGATACCTACTATATTTTCGGTTCGGCAGCCGGCCCGCATCCGTATCCGGTAATGGTCCGGGATTTTCAGCGCATTATCGGCGACGAGGCGCGCGCGCAAATTTTGGCGGCGGAGGGCAAACTGCCGACTGCGGTTGTCGCTTGTGTCGGCGGCGGCAGCAATGCGATCGGGGCTTTTTATCCGTTTATCCACGATCAAGGGGTCAGATTGATCGGCGTGGAGGCAGCGGGCGAAGGCATTGATACGAACCGGCATGCCGCAACGATGACAAAAGGCAGCCCGGGCGTTTTCCAGGGATCCTACAGCTATTTGCTGCAAGACGAATACGGGCAAGTGCTGCCCGCGCATTCCATCTCCGCAGGGCTTGATTACCCCGGCATCGGGCCGGAGCACGCTTATTTGCGGGACACGCAGCGTGCGGAATACGTTCCCGCCACGGATCAGGAAGCGCTGGCCGCGCTGCGGGAGCTTTCCCGCACCGAAGGCATCATACCGGCGCTCGAAAGCGCGCATGCGATTGCGCATGTGTTGAAGCTCGCGCCGCAGCTTGGCAAGGACGACTTGATCGTCGTCAGCTTATCGGGCCGCGGCGATAAAGACGTCGCCTCGATTATGGAATATGCGGGAGGGGCGGCACAATGACGAAACCGGACGGCAATGCGATTGACGCTGCCTTTTCCCGTTTGCAAAAAGAAAACCGCACCGCGCTCATTCCGTTTTTGACGGTCGGCGATCCCGATCTGGCAACCACGGTGGACATCATCAAACAATTGGAACTGGCGGGCGCCGATATGCTTGAATTGGGCGTGCCGTATTCCGATCCGTTAGCAGACGGACCCGTGATTCAGCGGGCGTCGCAAAGGGCGCTAGCGCAACATGTTACGATCATCGACTGCCTGCGCACGGCGGGCGCGGCAAGAGCGGCGGGCGTCAACATCCCGTTTATCCTGTTTTCCTATTACAATCCCGTTCTGCAGCTTGGTTTTGCGCGCCTTTTCCGGTATGCCGCGGAAAACGGCATAAGCGGCTTTATCATCCCCGATTTGCCGCCGGAAGAAGCCGGCGAAATGCGGCGCAAAGCAAAGGAGCACGGCATGCATTTGATTCCGCTTGTCGCGCCGACCTCCAAAGACCGCGTGCAAAACATTGCCGCCAACGCTTCCGGATTCGTATATTGCGTTTCCTCGCTTGGCGTAACCGGCATGCGCTCGACGTTTGCCGCGGACATCGAGGAATTTATCGGCACGGTAAAAAGCGCCGCCCTGGCTCCGGTCGCCATCGGTTTCGGCATTTCAACCAACGAGCATTTCCGCCGGTTTGCGGGCATTTGCGACGGCGTGATCGTCGGCAGCGCGATTGTGCGCAAAATCGAAGAAGTGTTGCCGCTTTTATCATCCGCGGAAACAAGAGCGGCGGGCCTGCGGCAAATCGGCGAATTCGTCGCCGGGTTGAAGGCGTGAAGCGCGTCATGGTTTTGGACGAGAAATACAAATATTCACCGGACTTTTGGTTTTTATGGTATGATATTTTGTAAAACGGCCGGATCGTTGCCCGGCTATTCGAGGTGAACGGCAGTGGAGAATTGCAAGCGTCATATTTTGCAGCTACCCGTATACAAGCCGGGGAAACCGATGGAAGAAGTGAAAAGGGAACTTGGGCTTAACGAAGTCATCAAACTGGCTTCCAATGAAAACCCGTACGGCTGTTCGGCAAAAGCGAAAGAGGCGATTGCCGGCATGCTTGACGAAACTCATTTGTATCCGGACGGCGGCAGTACCGAACTGACGGCGGCGATTGCGGCGGCGCTTCACGTAAAGCCCGAGCAGATTATTTTTGGCGCAGGCTCCGACGATGTCATCATGATGATCGCGCGCGCCTATTTCCTGCCGGGGGATGAAACGATCATGGCGTCGCACACGTTCCCGCAATACAAGCACAACGCCCTGGTTGAAGGGGCGGTTTGCATCGAGGTTCCGTTGGTTGACGGCAAGCATGACTTGAACGGCATGCTGGCGAAAGTAACGGACAAAACCAAAATTGTCTGGATATGCAACCCGAACAATCCGACAGGCACCATGACCACAGGCAAAGAAATCGAAGATTTTATGTCGCGTGTTCCGCAAAATGTTCTGGTTGTTCTTGACGAAGCTTACGCCGAATATGTGGACGATCCGTCGTTTCCCGATTCGCTCGCGCTGATGAAACGATATCCAAATATTATCCTGTTGAAAACTTTTTCGAAAATCTACGGTTTAGCCTCGTTGCGCATCGGCTACGGCATCGGCCACCCCGATGTGATTCGTGTTGTCAATCAGGTGCGGGAGCCGTTTAATACGACGCGTTATGCGCAAAAAGCCGCCCTTGCGGCATTTGCCGACCAGGAATTTGTGGCCGAATGCAAACAAAAGAATTTGCGGGAAATGAAGTTTTTAAACGCGGAATTTGCCCGCCTGGGTTTGCCGACCTTTCCGGCATACGGCAATTTCATTATGGTTGAAACGTTTCGCTCCGCGGAGCTTGTGTTCAACGCATTGCTGCGCAAAGGAATCATCGTGCGCGGCGGACATCATCTGGACTTCCCGACAAAATTAAGGGTGACGGTCGGCACGCACGAGCAAAACGTCAAATTTATCCGCGCGCTCGAAGCGGCATTGGCGGAAGTAGCCGCGCTTGCCGAAGCGGCGGCTAAATGAGCGGTGATCTATGAGAATAGCCATTTTCGGTGTCGGATTGATCGGCGGCTCCCTCGCCCTTTGCTTTAAAAACAAGCCGGGTTTGCATGTGGTCGGCCACTCGCCCCGGCAGTCTTCCGTGGAAAAAATGCTGAAGCGGGAAGTCGTGGATGAGGCGACAACGTCTTTCGAAGCGGCGGCGGTCGCTGCCGACGTGATTTTTCTCTGCGTGCCGGTAGGCAATCTGGAAGATTATTTGGTCCGGCTCAACCGGCTTCCGCTAAAAGAAGGATGCATTATCACGGATGTCGGCAGCACGAAACAGGCCATCATGGCGTGCGCGCAAACATGCCTGCGTCCCGGCGTCCGGTTTATCGGCGGGCATCCGATGGCCGGCAAGGAAAAATCCGGCATTGAAGCGGCGAGCTCTTATTTGTTTGAGAACGCTTATTACGTGTTAACGCCGGGCGATTCTGCGGATGAAGCGGCTTACGGCAAGCTTGTGGAGTTGCTTGCGCTTACGAAGGCGCAAATCGTGCGCATGAATGCCGACATGCATGACAGCATAGTCGGTGCAATCAGCCATTTGCCGCATATTATCGCCGTCGCGCTGGTCAATTTGGTTGCCGGGCATGACCGGCGGAACCATTTGTACAGCACGCTCGCGGCCGGAGGATTTCGCGATTTGACCCGCATCGCATCCAGCGATCCGATTATTTGGCGCGATATTTTGGCAAGCAATCGCGATGTGGTGCTAAAGCTGCTCCACGAATGGAATGATGAAATAAACCGCTTTATGAAGCTGATCGAGGAAAATGACGGAGCGGGGATCGAGCGCGAATTTGTCGCGGCGAACCGGTTCCGCAGCGAACTCCCGGAGCGCCGCAAGGGCGTTCTTACCGCCATGTTCGATATTTATGTGGAAGTCCCCGACCAACCGGGCATCATCGGGAAAATTGCGTCGCATTTGGGCGATCACAAAATCAATTTAAGCAATATCCAGATTATGGAGAGTCGCCTGGATGTGCCCGGCGCATTGCGCCTGACGTTCCGCGAAGAGGAAGATATGGCAAAAGCGGCGGAGCTGATCAAACAAATGGGCTGCAATGTGCATTACTAAGCGGATGATGAAGGATCAAGCGATGAAAATAATCGTTGCCCCCGATTCGTATAAAGGTTGTTTGACGGCGTTTGAAGTGGCGGATGCGATGGAAGCGGGAATCCGCGATGCGCAAAGCGATGCGATCATTTGGAAAATTCCGCTGGCGGATGGCGGCGAAGGAACCGTGGAAGCGGTATTGCGGGCTGTCGGCGGACAAAAAGTGGAATTAACGGTAACCGGTCCGCTCGGATTGCCGCAACGTTCTTTCTATGGCATTTTACCGGATCGGACAACCGCCGTCATTGAAATGGCTGCCGCCGCCGGTTTGCCGCTGGTGCCCGCGCGGCAATTGAATCCGCTTGTCGCCACGACTTACGGCGTCGGCGAGTTAATCCGCGACGCTATCAAGCGGGGCTGCCGCAAGCTGATCATCGGTTTGGGCGGCAGCGCGACCAATGACGGCGGCGCAGGGATGGCCGCGGCGCTCGGCGCCCGTTTGCTCGACGCTGCGGGCAAGCCGCTGCCATTTGGCGGCGGCGCGTTAGGCGAATTGCGCCGCATTGAGACGGATGCGATGCTGCCGGAAATTCGCGAATGCGAATTCATTGCCGCAAGCGACGTAACAAATCCGTTATGCGGCGAATACGGCGCTTCGGCTGTTTTTGCGCCGCAAAAAGGCGCAACGAAGGAAATGGCGGCGCTATTGGACCGCAATCTGGCGCATTATGCCGCCGTCATCAAACGCGATTTGGCCAAAGATATCGCGGAAGTTAGCGGAGCCGGTGCCGCCGGAGGGCTTGGCGCCGGGTTGCTGGCGTTTTTATCGGCCAAAATTGCAAGCGGGTTGGATATCCTGCTCGGATTGACCAGGTTTGCGGAAAAAGTTGCCATGGCCGATATCGTTTTTACCGGCGAAGGCAAGACGGATCGGCAGACCGTTTTCGGCAAAGCGCCTGTTGGCATTGCCGCCGCCGCGAAGAAGTTCGGAAAACCGGTAGTTTGCCTTTCGGGGAGCGTCGGCGCCGACGTGAAATTGTTGCATGAACGCGGGGTGGATGTCGTAATCTCCGTTACGCCCGCGCCGATACCTTTGGAACAGGCGATTGCTGCGGCAAAACAAAATATACGCCAAACCGCCGCGCAAATTATGCGGGCCATTCTGCTGGGAAAATCGCTTTGATTTTTTTATTGACATAATGAAAGCGTATACAATATAATAAAGATACAGTATGGTTTCTCTCCACTCCTATCCGAAAATGTGCACGCAATCGTGCAACCACCCATGGGTGGTTTTTTTTTTAAATTCCCAATTGGTCGCAACAATTGGCGGGAAAGGACAAGACATGAATAAAATTGCCATTTGGCTATTGGCGGCATGTTGCGCGATCACCTTCTTTTTTTCGGCGTATTACTCCTTTAAAGTGCTGCGACAACCGGCTTCCATTGCGGAAACTCCGCAAACAGAAGATGTAGATTGGGCAAGAATCGCACTGATTTCGACGGAAATCAACAGTTCCCGCTGGAAACAGGTATTGGCAGGCAGCCAGGCGGTCGCCCAAAAATACAATATGGAAATTGAGTCGCTGGGAACAAATCGCCCCAATTCCGACGAGTTGTTAAAAAGCATGGATATGGCCGTGGCGGCAAAAGTTGACGGCATCATTGTGCAGGGGCTGGATTCGCCGCAATTCAACCAAAGGGTTTCCCATGCCCTGGAAAAAGGGATACCGGTGTTTACCGTGATCACGGATGCGCCGTCCAGCCTGCGGCGAACCTTTGTGGGGCCGGATGCCTTGAATGAAGGTCATATTATCGGCAACTATATTCGCGAACATTTGCATGGCAAACGGGTTGTCGGTGTTGTGGCCGGCCATCAGCTGACCAGTTCGCAAATAGGGCGGCAAAAAGGCTTGACGGACGAGCTTGCGCAGGATTCCAAAATCGCGATTTATGAGGCAATACCCGCGGAAAGCGAGATCGACGCCGCCAAACAAGAAACGATCAATCTTTTGAACAAGCACCCCGATGTGCAAGTTATTGTCGGATTGACATCCGAGGCGGGAGTAGGCATTCAAAAGGCGATAGTCGACAGGGCGCAAACAGGCTCTTTTTCCATCTATACGTTCGACGATTCTCCGGATATTTTGCAGCTTGTCGAAGACGGCGTTATTCAGGCGACGCTTGTTCATCAGCCGGAAAAAATCGGACAAACAGCTTTGGAACTGATGCACCGTTGGCTGAATAACATTGATCTTCCCTTAAATAATCATTATTTTATCCCGATAAAATCCATTAAGGAAAAGGGCGGCCAATGAACACAATTCAAAAGAAAATTTTATGGTTATCATTGAGCGTCTGGCTTATCATGGCGGGAATCTGGCTATTCATGAGTTTCAACAACCGGAAATCGATCGAGAATTACAATCATATTCTGCATCGCTATTTATTGATGAATCAAATCCCGCAACTTAGCCAGCAAACGATGGATGAGCTGAATCTTTACCTTGAGAATCCGAATGCGGCGGCGGAAAGCAATCTGAAGTTCGCGAGGGACCAGTTGCGCTCTTTTAAGGAGCGGTTGGTGTCGCTGCGCAACAACTCCAACCGGTTGACTTTGACCGATTACCAAAACATGATCGACAGCCAAATTGCCGAGGTGGATCTGGCTATTGTTTCATTCAAGGGGGGGCGTCTGGATGAAGTATCCGATCATTACGACGAGGCGCTCATGATCTCCGATTTTATCGCGAATACGACATTAACCCTGCTGAATGAGGAATTGATGACCTATAACCATTTCTATCGCGCCATGATTGAAAAAAGCAACGATTTGAATAAAATGGGGCTATGGACGTTGGCTTTTGCCAGCTTTTTGCTGCTGTTGTTGTCCTATCGCATTTCCCGCAAAATTACCCGCCCGATTTTGGCGCTTACACAGGCAGCAAGAGAATTGTCGCGCGGAAACTTTGACAACGACATCGAAATTAACAGCAAGGATGAGATTGCTTTTCTGGCCAGAACATTCAATCGGATGCGCATCAATATTCACAATCTGATCGCCGAAATTCGCGCGAAGGCGCAAATTGAGCGGGATCTGCAGGAATACAAATTGCTTTTGAAAGAAAGCGAATTGAAGAGCTTGCAAAGCCAAATCAATCCGCACTTTTTGTTCAACACATTAAATACAATATCCAAGAAGGCATATTTGCAAGGCGCGCAAGAAACAAGCGTCCTGATCAATTCGGTTTCCGCCCTGTTGCGCTATAACTTGAGCAGGTTGGACCGATCTGTAACGATTAGGGACGAACTCGGCTGTTTGAAGGAATATCTTACGATTCAGAAGGAGAGATTTACCGACCGAATCCAATACACGATTGAAGCGGATGAAAGTTGCCTGGATTTCCAATTGCCCAGCCTTACTTTGCAACCATTTGTGGAAAATGCCTTCATCCACGGCCTGGAGCCGCTGGAATCGCAAGGAATGCTGGATATACGAATTAAAGATCACTCCGACTTTGTCACGATTGCGGTTCGGGATAACGGCCTGGGCATGAGCGAGGAAAAAATAAAGGCGATTCAGCAAGGCGATCCCACGGAAAAATACAGAGGGCACTCGACCGGAATCGGCATCCATAACGTGATCAGGCGGCTCAGGCTGTTTTATGACACTCAAGACGTAGTGGATATTGCCAGCGCGGTTGGGCAAGGAACCTGCATTACATTGCGTTTGCCGAAGACTAGGAGGGAACAAGGTGAAAATATTGATCGCGGATGATGAGGAACTGGAGAGGGTTTCCATGAAAAAAATCATTCTCGACTCGTTTGCGGATGCGGAGATTGTCGGGTTGGCGGAAAATGGCCGCAAGGCAATCCAGTACGCGGCGGAAACCAAACCGGATCTGATTTTGATGGATATCAGAATGCCGGGCATTGACGGTTTGGAAGCGGTAAGCGCAATCCAGCAATCATGTCCCGAGGTCAAATTTATTATCGTCTCGGCATTCGATCAATTTGAATATGCCAGAACGGCCTTGCGGTTGGGCGTAAACGATTATTTGCTGAAACCGAGCAGCATAGAGGAAATTGTTGGCACATTGACCAAAGTGATGGCGCAAATCAAAAAAGAAAGGATGGCCAAAAAAGCGACAATCACCCAGCAATTACAGTTGCAAAAGCTGTTGCCGATTGTGGAAACCGATCTGGTGGCGCAATTGCTATACGATCAGGTGCATGAGATGCATGTGGTTGAAATGATGCAGCTGATCGGCGCCGATTGGAAGAGCGAACTGGTGGTTATCGTGTTGTTTGTCGCCGCCAAACAAAATCATGTTGACAAAAGTGTCGCAAATGAAATGTATTGCGCCATGAAAAACTTGCTGCACAACAAAACCAAGGGCTGGGTCGGGGCTATGTCGGGAAGCCAGATACCCGCGATCATTTTTTTGGAAAAGGAAAAATCGTTCCGTTCGCAAATTTCTGTCTTGATTCGGGACATGTTGTCAGCAGCCCGGCAATATCCGCAGTATGAATTTTTTATCGGGATCGGCGACAAATGCCAATCGATTGACCAGGTGGCGAAATCTTATCACGAAGCGTTGCTGTCTGCCATCGATCGTTCTTTGCCCGCACGGCATTTGTTTTTTGCCGATTTGCAGGTGAATTCGGCGCAATTGCGCCAAATCGCGCTGGAGCTTAAGAAAAAGGCGATCGACTATGTCAGATTGGGAGATTGGCAATCGGTTCATCAGGCGTTGCGCCAATTACTGGAGCATTTTGAAAAGACGGGCGTCAACCTGGTTGAAGCCCAGCAAAGGTTGCTGGAAGCGCTGCTCATGATTTTCCGGCTGCTTCATGACCTGGGCTTTGAAGTGGAAATGCCGCTTTTGTCCTATCAGGCGCAAAACTATCAGCAATTATCGGCGGAATTGCAGGGAATTATCGCGAAACTGACAAGCGCGACCGATGCTTTAAAAAACCGGGTGGAGCCGGACGTTACGCAGCAAATCAAGCGGTTTATTATCGAACACGCGGATCGGGATGTTTCGTTGGAAGCGATTGCGGAACGGTTTGGCTTAAGCCCTTTTTACATAAGCAAGATATTCAAAGAGCAAATCGGCATCAATTATATCGATTTTCTGACCGAATCGCGAATCGAAAAGGCAAAAAATCTGCTTGCGAACTCCGAATTGAGTTTAAAAGAAATTACTTATCAGATCGGGTATAACGACCCGAATTATTTCAGCAGGGTATTTAAAAAAGTTTGCGGCGTCTCGCCTACCGAATATCGAAAAATGTCATTGCGCAGATGAAGAAATACCAAAATAGCCCGCTTGATCGTAAAAAAATACAGATGATAGCAGAAAATGAAAGCTGCTTCATCTGTTTTTTTATTTCCGCAGTGTTATCATCTTTTTTGAAAGCACTTACATAAATCAAACCATAGGGGGGGATTGCCCGATGAGGCTGAAGTGGACCGTTTCCACCCGGTTAATAGCCGGCTTTGGCGTGCTTTGTTTGTTTTTGCTGGGCATAGGCGTATTCTCGTTAAACACCATGCATGGGGTCAACTTGCAAACGCAAATGATAACCGAAAACTGGATGCCGAGCGTTTCCAACGCGTATCGGATCAAGCTTGGCGTCACGGAATTCCGCACGCTGGAAGGCGAAATCATCAAAAATCCGCGGGACGATTCCATAGAGAAAAGCATGCTTGCGCTAAACGAAGAGTTGAAGAAAAATGTCGATGAGTATGTGCAAAAGTCGAAATCCTCGGAAGGCAAGCAATTGGCGAAAAATTTCGGCATGGATTTCGCCGCTTATCAAAAAACACATAACGATCTGGTGAATTTGGCGAAATCGGGAGAAACTTCCGGCGCCCAATTGTTGTATGACGACACGACGGCGCGATTTTTTGCCGGAATCAATCAAAGCCTGGATAAATTGATTGCGATCAGTGAGCAGGAAGCAAGCAGAGCGGCGGAGCAAAACCAGTCCGATTATGCGCGCGGCAACCGGATTATCGTGATGGCGATGGTCCTTGTTTTGCTCTTTTCCATTCTGTTATCGTATTGGACAAGCCGTTCAATCATCAGGCCGATCCGTAAAATAAACGAAATTTTGCGGGATTTGGCGGAAGCCAAAGGCGATTTGCAACGTCGTGTAATCTTGCAGACAGGAGACGAGATTCAGGCGGTGGCCGATAATGTGAATAACGTGCTGGATACAATCGAGAAAATGGTTGTCAAGATTCGCGCGTCCGCAGTCGATTTTACGCAATCGACATGCAAAATTAAAGACAATTGCATTCAGCTGTCCTGCGCTACGGAGGAAATAACCAATGCGATTGCCGATATTAGCGACAAAGCGATCGTGCAATCCGAGAAAACCGAAACGACAAGACAAATGATCGAAACATACGCGCAAAATCTGGACCGGATGACGGAGTATGCAAAGCAGACATTCCAATTGGCCAATCTGGCGAACAGTAAAATCAAGAACGGGAATATGCAGATTGCCGCAATCCTTGAGCAGATGCAAAACATCGGGGAACAAAATCAGGTAACGAATGAAACGCTCAACCATCTGCAAAAGTCTCTTGAAAAAATTGAGGAAATCAATAAAGTCATCAAGAAAATTTCCGAAAAGACGAATATTTTGGCGTTAAACGCCGGAATCGAAGCGGCCCGCGCCGGAACATTCGGGAAGGGGTTTGCCGTTGTCGCGAATGAAGTTCGCAAACTGTCGAACGATACCAAGGAATCCTCGCAGCATATCGTCAACTTGCTGGCAGAAATCCAAACGGGCGTGCAGCAAGTGAACGCGCAATCGTCGGTGAACACGAATAACATTATGAAAGGACGGGAACAAATTGAGCTCATGTTGGCAACATTTGATGAAATTCATCATGACAATCAGACTGTGATGGATAACGGCGAGAAAACGAAAGAAGCGGCGGAAAAGATGATGAGCACGGTAAACGAGGTAGTGGAGGTGTTTGCGTCGATCAATGTCCTCACCGGCGAACAATCAGGAGCAAGCCAGCAAGTTTCCGCGTCGGCCGAAGAACAGTTGGGCAATACGCATGTGATTTTGGGCCTGGCCAGCGATTTGGCGAACAAAGCCGATCAGTTGAACAAACTGGTGGAACAATTTCGCGTGGGAGGATAAACCCGGCGTAAAAAAATGCAGATCATCACAAAAGAGTGCAGAAATCCGCCGGTCAATACCGTCCCTGCGCTTGTTATAGTTGAAATGTAAGCAGTTACAAAAAATCAAAAAAAGAAGGGTGAGGTTGAAAGGATGAAAAGCTGGTTGCAAAAGTGCGGGGTCATTGCACTCATGTTAGCCTTCGTTTTGTCGATGGCAGCCTGTTCGACAGGCGGGAAAACGACAGCGAACAATGATGAGGGCGCGAATGCCAAAACGGAAGAAAGCGCGAATTCCGGCGATGTGGCCAAGAAAGACGACAAGATTGTAATCGGTTTCTCGATGGATACGCTGGAAGAAGAGCGTTGGCAAAAAGACCGCGACCTGTTTGTGGCGGCGGCGGAAAAGCTGGGCGCGGAAGTAAACGTGCAATCCGCCAACAGCGATGACGCAAAACAAATTTCGCAAGCGGAAAACTTGATCAGCCAGGGCGTAGACGTGCTTGTCGTCGTTCCGCATAACGCGGAAGCGTCGGCCGCGATCGTGGAAAAAGCCCATGCGGCCGGAATCAAAGTGCTGTCTTACGATCGCTTGATCAAAAATTCCGATGTGGACCTGTACGTTTCCTTCGATAATGAGAAAGTCGGCCGTATGCAGGCCGAAGCCATCACCAAACTGGCTCCGAAAGGCAACTATGTATACATCGGCGGCGACGACGGCGACAACAACGCCCACCTGTTCAAGAAAGGCGCGTTCGAGGTTTTGCAGCCGCTGATTGATAAAGGCGACATTAAAGTTGTCTACGATCAATGGACGAAAGAATGGAATCCGGCCAACGCGCTGGCCAATATGGAAAACGCCCTGACCGCCAACAATAACGACATTGCGGCTGTTGTCGCCGCTAACGACGGCACCGCGGGCGGAGTGATCCAGGCTCTTGCGGCGCAAAATCTCGCCGGAAAAATTCCGGTATCCGGGCAAGATGCGGAATTGGCGGCATGCCAACGCATTGTTGAAGGAACGCAAACGATGACGGTGTACAAACCGATCAAGGCTATTGCCGAAAAATCGGCGGAATTGGCTGTGAAATTGGCAAAAGGCGAAGATGTGGAAGCCAACCAGACAGTAAACAACGGAAAAATCGACGTACCGTCCGTCTTGCTTGAACCGATCTCCGTCGATAAAAACAATATGGACGCAACCATCATCGCTGACGGTTTCCACGCGAAAGAAGAAGTTTACAAGAACGTAAAAAAATAATGCACTAAAAAATGACGCGCTGATCGAAGGGAAGTGGGGGATCCGTTTCGCCTGCTTCCCTTACAATTTGAGGAGAGAGGAAACGATGACCATTGCCCTGGAAATGAGGAACATTACAAAAGAGTTTCCCGGCGTGAAAGCCCTCGACAACGTCACCTTCAAGGTGAAAAAAGGGGAAGTGCACGCGCTCTGCGGTGAAAACGGCGCGGGGAAATCCACGCTGATGAAAGTATTGAGCGGGCTTTATCCTTATGGCACGTACGAGGGGCAAATTCTCGTCGGCAATGAAGAAAAGCGCTTCTCGGGCATCAGCGATGCGGAGCGCGCCGGGATTGCCATTATTTATCAGGAGTTGGCGCTCGTCAAATATTTGTCGATTGCCGAAAACCTGTTTCTGGGCAACGAACCGGCCAAGGCGGGCATTATCAACTGGGATTTCGTCTACAAGGAATCGGAGAAATGGCTGGCACAGGTTGGTCTTTCCGGCGTAAGTCCCGATTTGATCACAGGAACATTGGGTATCGGCAAACAGCAGCAAATCGAAATCGCCAAGG
>DASVDB010000168.1 GCA_036381315.1 Bacilli bacterium
CGCGGATACCGGAACCGTGATCTATGAAAAAAACAGCCATGCGAAACTTCCCCCTGCCAGCATTACCAAAATCATGACGATGCTGTTGGTGATGGAAGCGGTGGAAACCGGGAAGGTCAAGCTTACGGATAAGGTCACGACCAGCGAATATGCGGCGTCCATGGGCGGTTCGCAAATCTTTCTCGAGCCGGGTGAAGAGATGACGGTCGACGAATTGCTGAAAGGCGTGGCGATGGCATCGGCCAACGACGCTTCCGTGGCGCTCGCGGAAAAAATCGGCGGATCGGAAGAAATGTTCGTCAACATGATGAATGAAAAGGCAAAGGAAATCGGGCTGAAAGACACCCACTTTGTAAATACGAACGGGCTTCCCGCAGACGGCCATTATTCCTCCGCCTACGATATTGCCCTGATGTCGCGCGAACTGCTCAAATACGAAAAAATTACCGATTATACGAAAGCGTATCAGGACTATTTGCGCAAAGACACGGAACGCCCATTCTGGCTGGTGAACACGAACAAGCTGGTGCGTTTTTACGCCGGCGCCGACGGTTTGAAAACAGGCTATACCAGCGAAGCGAAATTTTGCCTCGCGGCCACCGCCAAACGCGGCGATTTTCGCGTGATCGCGGTCGTGCTGGGCGAGCCGAACACGAAAACCCGCAATGCGGAAGTGACGCACATGCTGAATTTCGCTTTCTCCCAATATACAAGCCATCCGATCTTCCATACCGGCGATGAAATCGGCACGATCAGCGTGAAGAAAGGCGATATTAAGGAAATTCCGATCGTCGCGCGGCATCCTTACAGCATCTTGCTGAAAAAAGGCGAAAAGACGGACGATATCCGCTATGAACTGAAAATGCGCGAACAATTGCAGGCGCCGATCAAATTGGGGCAGCCCGTTGGCAATTTGCTTATTTTCAAAGGGGAAAAGATGATAAGCGAGTTTCCGATCGAGTCGCCAATGGAAGTGAAAAGGGCAAATTGGTGGACATTGTTTAAACGCACGATGGGAAGCCTTCTGTTTCTCCAATGAGGCAAATTGTCTCAATTTGCTGCGTTTCTTCTAGTTTTGTCGAGGGGCAGGATTTGCTTTTGCGCGTGTAGAATTGCTTGTGCAAGAGTGGGAAGGAGTGACGAAACATGAGTCTTCAAATCGATCTTATGCGCCATCGCAGCGTCTTGATCGTCAGGCTCAAAGGGGAATTGGATCACCACACCGCCGAATCCGTCAAAATCAAAATGGAGGAAGCGATGCGGACAGGGAACGTCCAAAGCGTCATATTAAGCTTGAAGGGTCTCGAGTTTATGGACAGTTCCGGCTTGGGCGTCATCCTGGGAAGATACAAACAGCTTGCATCCCGCGGCGGCAAAATGATCGTTTGCGAGATGAGCGATTCCGTCTATCGGCTGTTCGAACTTTCCGGATTGTTTAAAATATTGGCGATTGAACAGAACGAGTCTGCGGCTTTGTCCAGTTTGGGGGTCGTATCATGAGCCGGCCGAACCGGATGACTCTCACATTTTCCAGCGTTTCGGAAAACGAATCGTTCGCCCGCGTGGCGGTTGCGGCGTTCGTCTCGCAATTGGACCCGACACTGGAGGAACTGACGGATATCAAAACGGTTATCTCCGAAGCCGTCACCAATGCGATCATTCACGGTTATGACAGCAAGCCCGACGGAGAAGTGATAATCAGCGCGGAGATTAAAGACGACACCGTATGGATCACCGTTGAAGATCGGGGCAAAGGCATTGAAGATCTGGAATTGGCCAGGCAGCCGCTCTATACATCCAAGCCGGAACTGGAACGCTCGGGGATGGGCTTTACCATCATTGAAAACTTTATGGACGAGCTCGAAGTGGACTCCGAGCCGGGTAAAGGCACGATGCTTAGGATGACCAAGCGTATCAAATCCAGGAAAGCATTGTATAATTAGGGGATGAGTCATGGAAGCGGATTTGCGGCATTCCTCTCATGTGTATTTGGATGACGATGAAGTCAAGCGGCTGATCGCCGACAGCCAGCGAGGCAACGTGAAGGCGCGGGACAAACTGGTGAACAGCAACATCCGGTTGGTCTGGTCTGTCGTCCAACGCTTCATCAACCGGGGGTATGAGCCGGACGATTTGTTCCAGATCGGCTGCATCGGCCTCTTGAAATCCATCGACAAATTCGACTTGTCGTACGATGTGAAATTTTCCACCTATGCCGTGCCGATGATCATCGGGGAGATTCAGCGCTTTTTGCGGGATGACGGTACGCTGAAAGTGAGCCGTTCGCTGAAAGAAGTGGCGAACAAAGTGCGCAAAATGAAAGACGAACTGTCCAAAAAATTGGGCAGACAGCCGACCATCAAAGAAGTGGCGGAGGCGATGAGCGTATCGCCCGAAGATATCGTCTTTGCCCAGGAAGCGAACAAGCCGCCGACATCGATCCACGAAACCGTCTTTGAGAACGATGGCGATCCGATTACGCTGATGGACCAGATAGCCGATGATTCACAGGAAAAATGGTTTGACAAGCTGGCGCTCAACGAGGCGATCGAAACGCTGAACGAGCGGGAAAAGCTGATTGTCTATCTGCGCTATTACCGCGACCAGACGCAATCGGAAGTGGCTAACAGGCTGGGCATTTCGCAAGTGCAAGTTTCCAGGCTGGAAAAGAAAATATTGCAATCCATTAAAGACCAGATCGCGCAATGAATGATCCGGTCTTTCCTTTTTGCATACTAAGTTAAAATAAGCCGGGAAATGAAGGTGCGTAAACGATGGCGGACGGATGCGCCCCCACGCTCTATATTCGCTTGCGCAAACGGCTTACGGGAGAACACGGCAAACCGATTACGCTGGGGCAAGCGGCGCAGATCCTCGTTGAACCCGAATATGAAACACCGTTAAAAAACATCGTACTGAAGACGCCGCAAAAACGGGACGGCAGCTTCGTGTTGATCGACATCATGACGGTTGTCGCCGCGATTCGCCGCCGGTTTCCGCTGCTGGTCATCGAAGTGATCGGGGAACCGCAATTGCTGATCGAAATCAAATCCCCGGATGTTCGCGGCGCTTCCCTGATCAAAGTGGCGCTGGTCGGGGCGTTGTTGTTTTTCGGGGCGGGATTGGCCATTATGAATTTCCACGCCGATGTCAGCATGGCCGAAGTGCAGGAAAAGCTCGTGCACATGTTAACCGGGAAAAAAATCGCCCGCCCGCTCTTGTTGCAAATTCCGTATTCGCTGGGCATCGGGGCGGGAATGATTTTGTTTTTCAATCATGTGTTCAAAAAGAAATTCAATGAAGAGCCAAGTCCGTTGGAAGTTGAAATGTTTTTATACCAGGAAAATTTGCGGGCGTACGCGATTGCGGAAGAATTCCAAAAACTGCCCAAAGACGGCAAGCCGCCGACATGATGGACTGGCTCACGCATTTGATCCTGGCGATACTTGGATTAGCGTGGGGCTTGGCTGTCGGCAGCGGTCTTGTCGCCTTTATCACGGTTTTGGATATCATCCCGCGGCTGATGCAAATTACCAAAACGGCAACGTCGGTTCGCGTTTACGAATATGCCTTCATTTTGGGGGCTTGTTTTTGGGCGGCCGCCGATCTGTTTTCGGTGCGTTTGCATTTGTCCGTTCTGAGCATCGCCGTGGCCGGCGCGCTTTGCGGCGTGTTCGTTGGCATGTTGGCCGCGGCGCTCACCGAAGTGCTGAATGTGCTGCCGATCCTGGCGCGCAGGCTGCGAGTTGAAGAGCGGCTTATCTGGCTGTTGTTGGCGATGGTTTGCGGCAAAGTGCTCGGCTCGCTGTTCGAATGGTTGTTTATGAACGAGTTTTGAATGAATGCCTAATTTTATTTTTGTAGGCGCGCCCGGACTTCGGTTGCCGCTTGCACCATGATGTTCAGCGCGGCTACCGTTTCCGTTTTGCCGCGCGTTTTCAAGCCGCAATCGGGATTAATCCAGAGCTTGTGAGACGGCAAAACGCTGAGCGCGCGCTCGATCATGTGAACCATTTCTTCCTTGTCGGGCACCCGCGGGCTGTGAATATCGTAAACGCCCAGGCCGATGCCCTTGTCGTACGTGTTGGCGGCAAACGAGGAGATCAACTCGCCGTGGCTGCGGGAAGTTTCAATGGAAATGACATCGGCGTCCAGGCTGCTGATCGCCTCGATAATGTCGTGAAACTCGCCGTAGCACATATGCGTATGGATCTGCGTCGTCTCTTTGACGGAGGATGTCGTAACACGGAAAGCCTCGCCCGCCCAGGCCAAATATTGGTCCCAGTCGGCCCGTTTTAAAGGCAGCCCTTCGCGCAGCGCAGGCTCATCCACCTGGATCATCTCGATACCGGCATCCTCCAGCGCTTTTATTTCGTTGCGCAGCGCCAGGGCAATTTGCCAGGCGACTTCTTTGCGCGGGAGATCATCGCGCACGAACGACCAGTTTAAGATGGTTACCGGGCCGGTCAGCATCCCTTTCACGGGTTTTGCGGTCAGTTGTTGGGCATAGGCGGATTCGGCCACGGTCATCGGCGCGGCGAATTTAACATCGCCATAAATGATTGGCGGTTTTACGCAACGGGAGCCGTAGGACTGCACCCAACCGTTTTGCGTAAAGGCAAATCCGGCCAATTTCTCGCCGAAATATTCCACCATATCCGTTCGTTCAAACTCGCCATGCACCAACACGTCCAGGCCGATTTCTTCCTGAAGCGCAATCCATTCCTTGATTTGCTCCCGAATAAACTGGTCATATTGTTCTTTCGACCATTCGCCTTTGCGCCACAAATTTCTTGCTTTGCGCACTTCGGGCGTTTGCGGGAAACTGCCGATCGTTGTGGTCGGCAAGAGCGGCAGCGACCATTTTTGCCGCTGCAGTTTTTGTCTTACTTCGTAAGGCGTGCCGCGGTGATTCGGCACATTACGCGCTTTCGGCGCATCTTTGGCCAATTGATTGCGGGCGGGAGAATGCGCCAGTTTGTTAAGCGCCTCCGCGCTTGCCCGCAAGGATGCCGCGACCGTATCGGCGCCGTTGCGGATTGCGGCAGCCAATACTTGCAATTCATCGAGCTTTTCCTCGGCGAAGGATAGCGCGTTACGCAATCCGCCGTCCATGTTTGCTTCTTTTCGCAGGCTGATCGGCACATGCAGCAAGCTGCAGGAAGGCTGGATGATTTGTCTTTTGAACGGGACAATCGCGGCGATCGCCTGAAGCAACTGCAGTTTGGCGGATAAATTGGCCCGCCAGATGTTGCGCCCGTCGATGATGCCGACGCCCAACACTTTGTCATGGGGAAACCCGTGCCTTTGCAGATTTTCAAGGTTGGCCTTTCCCCCGTGGACAAAATCGAGACCGATGCCCGCAACCGGAAGTTTGCTTACTTCCTCATAGCGTTCCACCGCATCAAAATATGTCTGCAGCATGATCGACAAGCCGGGGGCGGTATTGGCCAAATATTCATATGCGTGTGTGAGAAGTTTCATCTCGCCATCCGACAACGTCGCGACCAATAGCGGCTCGTCCAGTTGCACCCAACGCGCGCCCGCTTGCTGCAATTCCGCCAACATTTGCCCGTACAAAGGCAAAAATCGTTCCACGATCGCCGCATAATTTGCCGGGTCATATCCTTTGGATAATTTCACAAACGTGCACGGTCCGATCAATACCGGCTTGCCGTCGATGCCCAGTTCCCGTTTTGCCTCAAGGTAAAGTTCAAGCGGGCGGTTTTCCGCTAGGGCGGGAACAAACGCGCCGATTTCCGGAACGATGTAATGGTAGTTGGTGTTAAACCATTTTGTCATTTCACAGGCCGGGGCGGCGCTATTGCCGCGCGCCATCGCGAAATACGTGGCAAGGGAAACTTTGCCTCCGGCATATCCGTATCTTTCCGGCACTTGCCCGAACATGGCGGCCAAGTCCAGCATGTGATCATAAAAAGTAAAGTCGCCTACGGGAATCAGCTCCACGCCTTTTTCCTTTTGCCGCCGCAAGGCGCCAAGCCTTATTTCGGTCATCTCCCGAATAAAGGTGTCTTCGGAAATTTGTCCGGCCCAAAACGCTTCCAGTGTTTTTTTCCACTCCCGATTTTCGCCGATTCGGGGAAACCCGAGACTGCTTACCGTCAATTCGTTCAAAGCGACTCCTCCTCATGATCGATTATTCGATCTTGTTACTAGAAATTTTTCTAAAGATAGCACCTGCCGCCGGCAAACGATTTGATCTCAGTCAAATCTCGGGTCTGAAAACTATGCTAATTTGGACACTAACGTTCAGGCGCCCCCGCGGCAGGCGGAAAGAAATCCGGCTTTCTCGCAAATTCAAACCGAGAGGAGGGCAGGCATTTTTCCATTTGCGGCAATCGCACCGTCGATACCGAATTATTGTTTTATACCAATTTCCCAAACCGATGTTCGGGGTAACAGAGGAGTGTTTTCGTTGAAGAAATGGTTGATGATAACAGCTGTGTTGGCGCTGGTATTTGCCGGCGCATGCAGCAATGGCGGCAATGCAAAGAACGAATCGGGCGAGATAAGCGTAAGCGGCGGCAAAGCCATTTCCGGCAAGTTCGGGGTAGTATCCTACTTGTCCGGCCCCGGGGCCGGTTATGGCGAAGCCATCACCAACGGATTCAAACTGGCGCAAAAAGAAATCAATGCCAAGGGTGAAGTTCATATCGATTTGCAAATTGAAGATTCCGCGGGCAAGCAGGATCAAGCTCTGTCCGCCGCGCAAAAACTGATGAGCGATGATCGCATCGTCGGACTCCTCGGGCCGACTTTGAGCACCGAGATGCAAGTTGTCGGGCCGGAAGCGGATGCCAACGGCATTCCGATCATGGGCACTTCCACAACGGCGGAAGGGATACCGCAGATCGGCGATTACGTTTTCCGCGATTCGCTGTCCGAAGCGCAGGCCATTCCGGCGGCGCTGAAAGCCGCCGTCGCCCGGTTCAAGGCGAAAAAGATCGCCATTCTGTACGGAAATGACGATTTGTTTACGAAATCCGGCTTCGACACGATGAAAAAGGCGGCGGAGGAACAGGGACTGGACATTCTCACCATCGAAACGTTCCAAAAAGGCCAGGCCGATTACAATGCGCAATTGACCAAAATAAAAGGGCTGTCTCCCGACCTGATTCTTTGTTCCGCGTTATACAACGAAGGCGCCGTCATTATGCAGCAAGCGCGAAAAATGGGAATTACGGTTCCATTCGTCGGCGGAAACGGGTTCAACTCGCCCGAAGTGATCAAGATTGCCGGCGATGCGGCCAACGGTTTGATTGTCGCCACCCCTTGGTTTGGCGGCAGCGATGACGCGAAAGTGCAAGCGTTCAGCAAAAATTATGAAGCGGAATACGGCAAGAAACCCGACCAGTTTGCCGCACAAGCTTATGACGGATTGTACATTATGGCCGATGCGCTGAAGCGCGCGGGCAAAGCGGATCGCGACGCGCTGCGGGACGCTCTGGCGGCAACCAGGGACTTTAAAGGGGTATTGGGCACGTTCTCGTTCGATCAGGATGGAGATATCATGATGAACCCGGTCGTATTGACGATCGATCACGGACAGTTCGTACAATTTCAATAAAGGGTGAACCGCTTTGTTGTTGGAGCAATTGCTGAACGGATTGACGCTGGGCGGCATTTATGCCATTGTGGCGCTCGGGTTTACACTGGTATTCGGCGTACTGGACATCATTAATATGGCGCACGGCGAGATTTTCATGTTTGGCGCGTTTATCGGAGTTGTCAGCACGGATGCGTGGCATTTGCCAATCTGGGCCGCGTTTGTTGCGGCAATGATCGTGACGGCTTTGTTGGGATACTTTTTGGAGATATTCGCCCTTAGGCCTTTGCGTAAAAAAAAGGGCGTCTCCCACCTGGCTTCGTTAATCAGCACCATCGCCGTGTCGATCATGCTGGAAAATTTGACGCACCAAATGTTCGGCTCCGGAAACAGGCCGTTTCGCAACAGCTTCGCCGCGGCGCATGTGCAAGTTGGACCGATCACCATCTATGTCGTCCAATTGGTCATTTTCGCCATTTCGGTACTGTTGATGGCGTCACTTGCGTATTGGCTGGCGCGAACGAAAGCCGGCAAAGCTTTGCGGGCGACGGCGGAAAACAGGGAGATCGCCGGGTTGTTGGGGATTCACACCAGGCGGATGATTACCATGACGGTTGTCATTGCTTCGGCAATGGGAGGCGTGGCCGGCGTTTTGGTCGGCATGGCCTTTAACTCCGTTAATCCGGAAATGGGCTTGTCCATGGGCCTCAAGGGATTGGCCATTATTATCTTAGGCGGAATGGGAAGCGTGCGGGGAGCGATGGCCGGCGGGCTGATTTTGGGGCTTTCGGAAACCTTTGTCGTTGTGTACGGCCATTCCGGTTATAAAGATGCAATCGCGTTTATCGCAATTATTATGATTTTGCTAATGCGGCCGCAAGGATTATTCGGAAGCAATGTTTCGGAGACAAGAAGGTGAGAGAGTGCTGAATGCGGTATTAAATCCGTACCATTTGCAAGTTGCTTCGTTCATTATGATCAATATCATGTTGGGTCTCGGCATGTATATCACCTTGTCTTCCGGCCAACTTTCGCTGGGGAACGCCGGTTTTATGGGCGTCGGCGCATATGCGTCGGCACTGCTCACCATTCATATGCATGCGCCGATTGTGGTGGGGATTTTGTTTGGTACCATGATCGCCGGCATACTGGGCGTTTTGGTCGGATTCCCCGCTTTAAGGCTGAAAGGCGTTTATCTCGCGATCGCCACGCTCGGTCTCGGTGAAGTCATTCGCGTGTTGTTCGTGAATTGGGAGGCGGTCACGCATGGGGCTGTCGGTCTTTCCGGCATCCCCCATTTGGGCCGGGAAACGGCCCGGATGATTCGGGATGCGGGCTTTAACCCGGCTCATATCGGCTTAAAAACAAATCAATTTGCCTATTTATTGGTGTTTTGTATCCTGCTTTTGCTCGTGCTTGGCCTCTTATGGTTTTTCGTTCGGCAAACTCATTCGCGGGTAGGCAGAGCGTTCGCCGCAATCAGGCTGGATGAACGGGCGGCTGAATCGATGGGCATCAACATCACCTATTACAAAGTGCTCTCGTTTGCCCAAGGGGCGTTACTGTCCGGTTTGGCCGGGGCCTTGTATGCCCACGTCATGGGATACATCAGCCCGGAGGATTTTTCTTACCATCGCGCGGTGGAAATATTAATCTATGCCGTATTTGGCGGCAGCGAGCTAATTTGGGGCTCCGTGTTCGGCGCGGCGTTTTTAACCCTGCTTCCGGAAGCGCTGCGTTTTATCAGCGAATGGCGTTACTTTATTTACGGCCTTATTTTGCTTGTTTTGATGGCGGTGCGGCCGCAAGGGCTGCTGGATGGGAATATGCTTCGTTATCTAAAACGGTTGTGGGAGAGGTGCACATGATACTGCAGGTTGAAAACATTGGCAAACGCTTCGGCGGCATAAGCGCGTTGCAAGGGGTCTCCTTCGCCATTCGCGAAGGAGAGATTTACGGTCTGATCGGCCCCAACGGAGCGGGCAAAACGACGATGTTCAACCTGATAACGGCGATGTTTGCCCCGACCAGCGGGCAAATCCGCTTTATGGGTGAGCGAATTAGCGGCTTGAAAACGCACCGGATTACGAAAAAAGGGATTTGCCGCACATTCCAGAATATCCGGCTGTTTGCCCGCTTGTCCGTAATGGACAACGTCATGGTGGGTTCCCACTGCCGCGGCCGTTCCGGTGTTTTCAGCGGTGTTTTGCGTACGAAGGCGGAACGGGCGGAGGAGCGGAACATAAGGGAGCGGGCGGAACAACTGCTCCAATTGGTCGGACTGTATCCCGAGCGGGACGTGACCGCGGAAAATTTATCCTATGGAAAGCAGCGCCGGTTGGAAATTGCGCGGGCGCTCGCCAGCGAGCCGAAACTTTTGCTTCTGGATGAGCCAGCCGCCGGAATGAATGAGAAGGAAACACAGGACTTGGCCATGTTGATCAGGCAAATTCGCGCGCAAAACATCACGGTCTTGCTGATCGAGCATGATATGCCGCTGGTCATGAAGCTGTGCGACCGGATTGCCGTGCTGAATTTCGGGCAAAAGATAGCCGAGGGCACGCCGCAAGAAGTTCGCGGCAATCAGGATGTGATTGCCGCTTATTTGGGCACGGATGAAGGTGGGGAAATTGCTTGAGATTCGCCAGGTGCATACGTTTTACGGAAAAATAGAAGCTTTGAAAGGCGTGGATGTGACGGTTGAGCGGGGGAAAATCGTTGCGCTCTTGGGAGGAAACGGCGCCGGCAAAACGACGTTGATGAAAACCATTGTCGGCGTGTTATCGCCGCGCTCGGGATCCATCACCTTTCAGGGGCGCAACGTGGTGGGAAGGCGGCCGGATGAGCTGTTGCGGCTGGGGATTGCGCTTGTCCCGGAAGGCCGCGGCATTTTATCCGGCATGACGGTCTGGGAAAATTTGCAAATGGGCGCTTACCTGCGAACCGACGCGGCGGTGGATCAGGATATTGCCGCTGTAATGGAGCGTTTCCCCGTTTTGCGTGAACGCAAACGGCAATTGGGCGGCACGTTGTCCGGCGGGCAGCAGCAAATTCTCGCCATTGCGCGGGCTTTATTGGCGCGGCCGAAGCTTTTGCTGCTCGATGAACCGTCCATGGGTTTGGCGCCGCTAATCGTGCGGGATATCCTGCGCATTGTGCAAGAGATCCGCGAAAACGGGACGACGGTGCTTCTGGTAGAGCAAAACGCCAAACAGGCGCTGAAGATCGCCGATTACGGGTATGTGTTGGAAACCGGGAAGATTGTGATGTGCGGACCGGCGGAGCAACTGTTACATGATCGGAAAATTACGGAAGCGTATTTGGGAAGTACGTAACGAAAAAATATTTTTTGAGCGTGCAGGCAAAGAGGATGTATAATAGAAATTACTGCAAATTTGAATTTGGCGAGGTTCAGATTAGATGACGTCACTTTCCCCGCAGCCTTCGGTCGGCAGAGCCCACGGCAAGCTGATTCTGATAGGCGAACATTCCGTAGTTTACGGCAAACCGGCCATAGCGTTGCCTTTTCCGCTTGTTGCGGCGGAGTCCGTAATTCTAACCGCGCCGGGTGCGCTCATGATCGATTGCGAGTATTACCGGGGCGCGTTGCCCGCTGCGCCGGATACATTGCAAGGCTTGGCGGCATGTGTCAAGGAGACGCTCAAGCTGTTGGGAAAACCGGAGTACGG
>DASVDB010000169.1 GCA_036381315.1 Bacilli bacterium
GGGGATCAGAAACGTGTTGAAGCCGAAAGCGATCAGCGCGGCGCCCAGAACGGATGCGGCATAGCCGATCGCATGATGCAGGATGGAAGGAAACTTGCGGGCCATTTTTATTCCGCCTTTCACAAAGCGCGTCCATGAAAAAAATTGTATCATGATAGCCGAAAGGTTACAAAAATATGAAATCGGCCGAATAAAGTGGAAACATCAGAAACAGATGTGGTATACTACTAAAGATATTCTTGGGCGCAACCGGTATTTTCCTGTTGGTTTAGGGAAATGCTTTTTTTTGGCTTCAAATAGAAAAAAGGAGTATGAAGAAGTTGACAACATTTGCAGATTTAAATCTCGAACCAAAAGTACTTAGAGCCATAAAAGAAATGGGTTTTGAGGAGCCTACCCCCGTGCAGGAAAAAACGATTCCTGTCGCCATGGAAAAACGCGATCTGATCGGCCAGGCGCAGACCGGAACCGGCAAAACGGCCGCTTTCGGCATCCCGCTCATTTCGGGCATCGCCGCGCGGGAAGAGCGCATCGTCGCCTTGATTTTAACGCCAACGCGGGAATTGGCCATTCAGGTTTCCGAAGAAATCGGCAAATTGGGCAGATTCAAAGGAGTTCGCACGCTGCCGATCTACGGGGGACAAGACATTTCCCGACAAATCCGCGCGCTGAAAAAGAAACCGCAAATCATAATCGGAACCCCTGGGCGGCTGCTGGATCATATCCAACGCAAAACCATCCGCTTGGATGATGTGCAAAGCGTTGTTTTGGACGAAGCGGACGAAATGCTCGACATGGGCTTTCTGGACGATATCCAGGCCATTTTGCAGGCGGTTCCCGCCGAACACCACACGATGTTGTTTTCGGCGACGATGCCGGAGAACATCAAGCTTTTGGCCAAACGGTTTTTGCGCGATCCCGCGCATATTTCCGTCGTTCCCAAACAAGTTACCGTCCCGCTTATTTCGCAATCCTATATTGAGGTGCATGAGCGGCAAAAATTTGAGGCGCTATGCCGCCTGCTCGATATGGAGTCGCCGGAGCTCGCTATCGTATTCGGGCGCACAAAACGCCGCGTCGACGAACTGGGCGAAGCCTTGCAAAAACGCGGTTATTCCGCCGACGGTTTGCATGGCGACCTTTCGCAGCATCAACGCGACACCGTGATGCGCAAATTCCGCGAGGGCAGCATCGATGTTCTGGTTGCAACCGATGTGGCGGCGCGGGGACTTGACGTTTCCGGCGTAACGCATGTAATCAATTTCGACCTGCCCCAGGACCCGGAAAGCTACGTGCACCGGATCGGCCGAACCGGGCGCGCCGGGAAAGAAGGCGCGGCGTGGACGTTTGTCGCCCCGCGGGAAATGGATCATCTGCGTTTTATCGAAAAAATCACCAGGCATCGGATCACGCGCAAACCGCTTCCGTCGATTGCCGACGCGATGGAAGGAAAGCAAAAAATTATCGCGGAACGGCTGTTGGAAGTTGTCCAGAATAATGCGGCGAGCGAATATAAAGGTGTTGCCATCCAATTGCTGGAACAATACGATTCCGTACAGCTTTTGGCGGCGGCATTAAAGATGCTGACAGGCGAAAAAAAAGATGTCGAGATCGAATTGACGCCGGAGAATCCGTTGCCCGTGAAGCGGCGCAAGAAAGACTTGTCGCTTTCCGGCAAACGCTATTTCGGCTCCAACCAAAGAAACGCATCGTCGCGCATGACCGGCGGCTCTTCACGCGGCAAATATGTCTTGGGCGGCAAACCGGCCGGAAAATCATATTACGAACGAAAAAGCGGCGGCAAAAACTTTTCGTCCGGCAGCGTGAGCAAAAGAAATGTTTCCTATGACGCGGATGACGCGAACGATTGACGGCCGGGTCACGGTCGAAACTTTCGGGAAGGGGCGAACAACATGGAAATGAGAGGCCTGATGGGCGGTTTTTACCGATTATCGGAGTGGATCATGCGATTTTCCGTAATCAACCTGTTATTTTTGCTTTGTTCATTGCCTTCGATCTTCTTTTTGCTGTTAATGTGGGGAGCTTATTCCGCCGGATCCGCCCAGGCCAACATCGACACGGCGAGAATGTCGGTGCTGTTGGCCATGGCGGTGGCTCCCTTCTCCACCTTTCCCTCAGCGGCGGCCATGTTTACGGTTGCCCGCAAATGGGTGATGAACGATTTGGACGTGCCGCTTTTCAAAACCTTTTTTAAAGGGTTCAAGGAAAATTACAAACAGAGCATGCTTGGCGGCTTGTTTTACGTTATCCTGTTTGTGGTGGCCTATATCAACATTGAATTTTATAAATCGATGAACAGTTTGGCCAGTGCGCTCTCGATATTATTTCTTGTCTTGATCGGGTATTTGGCGGTATCGCTGTTCCAGTTTTTTTCCTTGATGGTGCATATTCAATTGACAACCTGGCAGTTGCTTAAAAACGCGCTGCTTGTTACGATCGGCAGGTTATTCACATCGCTGGCGATGGCCGCAACCGCGGTGGCCGCCATTTATGTCAGCGTGATGTTTAACTTTTTCCCGATCGTGTTCTTCACCTGGAGTGTAATCGCTTACGTTACGTTTTTGCTTTTTTACCGCATGTATACGAAGATGCGCGAGCGTGTCGAGGCGGAAAAAGCGGAAAACAGTGAAATTAAGGGCGGGCAATTGGATGATGCGGCCGGTCTAACAGAGCATGACGGGCAAGGATGATTATGGAATTGCGTTTACTTTCGCTCTCCCCAGGGCTATAATAAAAAAGAAATCTGCGATGTGCGTTGCGGTTTGTCTAAGTTTTGAACCAATGACAGTTTCTTGGGAGCCTTATATTTCGCTATGGCTGCCACGCCCCCAAAAGGGGAAGGCAAAAGTGGCGCTGCGGGCACCCACCTGCGAGAGCGGGTTCAGAAACGCGAAAACCGGACGGCATATGCGGGTTTTCATACATAAGTACGCTTCGAAACCGAGGAGGAGAAAACCGTGCAAATTTTCATTGATACCGCAAATGTGGATGAAATCCGCGAGGCGCATGAAACTGGCGTGATCTCGGGCGTTACCACCAACCCTTCGTTAATAGCCAAAGAAGGCAAAGATTTTTTTGCCACCATCCGGGAAATAGCCGGAATCGTCGGCGACCTGCCAATCAGCGCCGAGGTTATCGCCTTGAAGGCGGATGAAATGGTCGAACAAGGGAAAAAATTGGCGGAACTGGGGCAAAACATCGTCATCAAGCTGCCGATGACGGAAGAAGGCTTGAAAGCCGCCAACCGCTTTAAAAAATTGGGCATTAAAACAAACGTGACGCTTGTTTTTGCTTCCACACAAGCTTTATTGGCGGCGCGAGCGGGCGCGACATACGTATCTCCGTTTATCGGCCGTCTTGACGATATCAACCAGGTCGGCATGAATTTAATCAAGGAAGTAAGCGAAATATTCCAGATTCACGGAATCGACACCAAGATTATTTCCGCAAGCGTCAGACATTCCACGCATGTGATCGAAGCGGCAATGCTTGGCGCCGATATTGCCACGGTGCCCTTTAAAGTGATTCGCCAGATGATGAAACATCCGCTTACTGATGCCGGTATCGAGCGCTTTTTGGCGGACTGGAAGTCTGCCGGTTTGAAGTCGTTTTGAAGCGTGCATAGTTCTGTTGCGCCGCCCCCATACTAAGGTAAATGAACGGGTTCCTTAGATGGGGGTGTTTGGTTTTATGCGCAAGAGAAAATTTTTGCTGCGGCTTTTTCTGTTGTGTTTAACGGCTATGCTGGTTTTGCCGATGGCCGCGCCGCGGCAATTGTATTCGTTCAGCAAGCAAATTCTGGTTGTCGGCTCCCGCGGGGATGATGTGTACGAACTGCAAGGCAGACTCTCGTATTTGGGCTACTACAAGGGTAAAATCGACGGCCGATTCGGTTGGCAGACCTACAATGCGGTACGCACTTTTCAATGGAGATTCGGACTGCGCAAGGTGGATGGAATCGTCGGGCCCAAAACAAAATTAATGCTGTGGAAAGCGACAAAAAACTGGCGCCCCGGGATGGGGACAACGGCCGGAAGTTATACTTCCGCAAGTAGTTCGTCATTCAGCAAGCAGGATGTCACGTTGCTTGCCAGAGTTGTTTACGGCGAAGCTAGAGGAGAACCGTATATCGGCCAAGTGGCGGTGGCGGCGGTTATATTAAACCGGGTAAAAAGCCCGTTGTTTCCGAATACGTTGGCGGGCGTCATTTTCCAGCCGGGCGCTTTTACCGCCGTAGAAGACGGGCAAATTTGGCTTACGCCCGACAAAGATGCATATAAAGCCGCCACCCAGGCAATCTCCGGCTGGGACCCTTCCGGCGGAGCGCTGTACTACTTCAATCCGAATACGGCGACATCTTCCTGGATTTGGTCGCGGCCGCAAATCAAGCGGATTGGCAACCATATTTTCACAAAGTAAATGGTTTTTGCAAAATCAGCGCAACTTTTCAGGCCATTTTTGCGTCATTTATGACATCGCTTACAAATTTTACGATGGGGGATTCTAATGGGGAAATTTCGCGCTTTTATTCTAGGGGCGGTTGTCGGCAGCTTATGTGTCGGCGGAGCGGTTTATGCGGCAAACGGCATCCGGATTGATGTGTCGATCCCGAATCTCACCTACTGGCTGGACGGGCAGAAAATCGAATCCAGCCTCGTGTCGGACGGAAAATTTGCTTCCGGAAGCGAAAGTGTGCCGCTCACGATGCTGTACAAGGGAACCGCTTATGTGCCATTGCGCTTTATCACGAATTCGTTGGGAAAAGAAGTCAAGTGGGATAAAGAAAATAATCGCATGTTGATCGAGACGGTCGCCAATGTTCCGTTTGTGACGGTTCGCCCGGATGGCGCGCCGGAGGAAGTAAAACAGTGGGTGGAACGATCCAAGGATAAATGTTTGGGGCAATCGATGGTTGTCGGCGGCGACACTTACTTGTTGGTAACCCGCGGCGAAGAAAGTTCCGGCGGTTACAGTATCAAAATCGTTGCAGTCCGGCAATACGCGGATCGCTATGTTGTTGTGGTCAAATTGGCTGATCCGCCGAAGGGAAGCGTCGCGACACAACCGATGACTTATCCGACCGCGCTGGCAAAAGTAAACGGCGTATTGGCGAAAGACATTGTTTTTATGGATTCGTCCGGCAATCCGTTCCCGCAATTGGTCGGTTTGCCCAATATTCCGCTAATTTTTGCCCAATCGGCGAATATCGTTTTGTTTGCCCCTGTTCAAGCCGCGGATCATGTCGAGTTTCGCGGCATGGCCCGGGCTTTTGAAGGCATGCTGAACTATCGCATCATAACGGACGACGGCGCCGTATTGGCGGAGAAAGCTGTGCAGGCAAGCGCCGGCGCGCCGGATTGGGGTTATTTTTCCGTCTCGGTTCCGACCGCTTCTGTGCAGCAAGGTTCAGGCATGCAATTTTACCTGTTGAGTCCCAAGGATGGTTCCATGACGGAAGTTGTGAATTATTCTTTTCAGCAAATAAGCGGCAATCGGGTCGGTTTTCGGCCCGCTTTGGATGTCAGGGATCCGGCGGCGTAAGGTTTTTCTCATGCGGCAAACGTGTTATACTGAGATATAACTTTAATTTAACAACTTATGGATAATGGCATTTCCGGGGAGGTAAACCGTTTGCTGAAACGTACATTGATCGGCATTTTCAAAGGCTTTGAAACGACGGGGGAAAATGTGAAAGATCCACTTTTAAAAACGCGTTACTACAAATTGCCGCGCGACCAGGTTTGGCAGAAGGTGGTCGATCACCTGAAAAAAAAGCGCGGCTACAAGGTTCTGCATGAAGTAAAAAACGTCGGAGAAATTGTGGTGGAGGGCAAAACACCGTTCGGCCGCACGCTCGATATCACGTTGACGTTGTTCGCCATTACGCCGATGAAAACGGCAATCGACATCTATTCCGCATCCCGCGGCTCGCTCGGAGACCTGGGAGCGAATTACCGAACCATCATGAAACTGTATGCGGACTTTGACAGATTGTTCAACGATGCGCGCATCAAATAAACGGAAAAAAGGCGCAAACTGCGGAATTTTATCCGGCGGTTTGCGCCCGTATGTTGCATTTGTATGCGTTACACAATCGCTTTGACCGCGGCGATCGCCTTGTCGTAATCGGGATGTTCCGTCATTTCCCGCAAATATTGCACATAAGTGATTTTATTCTGCTCATCGACGACAAATATCGCCCGCATCAAAAGCGCCAGTTCCTTGATGAGAACGCCGTACGATTCGCCGAATTTTCTTGTTTTATAGTCGGACAGCGTTACGACCTTATCAATGCCTGCCGCGCCGCACCAGCGGGATTGCGCGAACGGCAAGTCAACGCTGACGGTGAGAATGGCCACTTTATCGCCGAGGTTCGCGGCTTCCTGGTTGAATCTGCGCGTTTGCGCGTCGCATACTTCGGTATCGAGAGAAGGCACTACGCTGATCAGCTTTACTTTTCCGGCGTAATCCGCAAGCGATACCTCCGTCAGCAAGTCTTTATTTAATTTAAAGTCGGGAGCGGCGTCTCCAACTTTCAGTTCCGGACCCACTAATGTGATCGGGTTTCCTTTCAGCGTCGCCACGCCTTGTCGCTCGTTTGCCATGAATTTTTCCTCCTTAAATTTGCCTGTGCCGGCAAATATATTGGGTTTATTTTTGTTTAATAAACATTCTAGATTGAATGAGGGAATTTTGCAATGGTGTTTTTACGTTATGAGAAATTCAAGGATTATATTCGTTTGTATCCCGTCACTACCCTGATCCTCCTTGCCAACTCGCTGGTCTTTGTTTTGCTTGCGATAAATGGCGGATCAACGAACCTGGAAACGCTCGTCCGGTTTGGCGCGATGGTGAACGTTCCGCCGTTTAACGGGGAATATTGGCGCTATTTTACCGCCATGTTTTTGCATATTGGCGTCGAACATTGGCTGTTCAACAGTTTTGCGATCTTCGTTTTTGCGCCACCGCTCGAGCGAATCATGGGCAGGTTATCCTATTTGGCGCTCTACATCGGCAGCGGGCTTACGGGCAATCTGACAAGCGGGTTTATGAACGCTTCCGCTGCGCACGGGATTGTTTCCGCAGGCGCTTCCGGCGCTATCTTCGGGGTATATGGCGCATATATCTTTATCGGGCTGTTCCGCAAGCGGCTGCTGGACAATCAATCGCGCAAAGTCATAGTCATCATTTTGCTCGTCGCGGCGGTTTATTCGCTTATTGTCCCCAATGTCAATCTGGCTGCCCACCTGGGCGGTTTCATCTGCGGTTTTGCCGCTTTTCCGCTGCTTTTTCCCGCCAGGCATGAAATGTGAACAATTTGTACCGGCAAAGGTTGATTTTTTAATTGAAAATGATTATCATTAACAGTGACAATTGATATCGATTCTCAATTAGGATCGGAGGATGCAATTTGCAGAAACTGAAAGCAGCTGTCGCGCTCATATGCTTAATCGTCATGATCACGCCGCAAACGGCATTTGCTTATTCATACGGCGATCCGAACAAGGAAGAATTGGCTGAAGCCTATAACACAATTGCGGCGAAAATTGAACGCGAGCCTGCGGATTGGGATGGTGCGTATGCGCTGCTCACGGAATTCAAGGGAGAAATCGCGCTTCATTTCGGCGATGACGTTGAGCAGGAGCTGGAGCGGGATTTTCAAGCGAAAAATCGCGATCTCGCGCTGAACAACTATCAGGGATTGCTTGTTTTGAACTTGCTGCGCAGGTTTACATCAGCCGAGCAGAGTATCGATGATTACGCCCAGGCCAAGTTGCTGTTGGCTAAAGCGAGAGGAACATTTCGCGTATTGTCGCCCTTGTTGGCCGCAAAATCGTCGCCCGAGACAATTGAGAAATTGGACGCCGCTTTTGACAAAACCATTTTGGCGCTTGGCAATCCGGGATTGTTCGGTGTCGGGAAAAAAGAAAAGAATCCTGATGAGCTGAAAAAGCAAATTGATATTATTTTAGGCGAAATCACTCCGCATTTTGCTTTTCTGATAGACGGAAAACCCATTTCGTTTCAGAAGTATGCCGGCAGTCATCATGTGCCGGAAGGAGCGGCTTCCGCAACGGTTGGAAACAATAAAGAATCGAGAGTCAATCCGTGGGTGAGCGTGTCTGTTATCGGCGGTGTGCTGGTCCTTATGGCATTGGGCCTTTGGCTTGCCAAGAAAAACAGATTGTTTTAGATCGAGCATCGGGTAAAGGAGACCAGGCGTTATGGAATTTCCGCAGTTTTCGGCATTTCTGATCACTCTGCGTGAAGCGCTTGAGGCACTTTTGATCGTCGGAATTATTTGCACGTATTTGATCCGGATCAACGCCAAACAATATTTGAAATGGGTCGCGTTCGGATCGTTGCTGGCCATATTCGCAAGCCTTGTGGTTGCTTATCTGTTTCAGGTTGTCCTCTCCGGCTTCGGGGGTATGCTTAGCCAGACCTATTTGCGCGCCGGGATCATGTTTGCGTCGGCGGTGCTCTTGACGCATATGGTCATTTGGGTGGCCAAACAGGCGCGCGGCACACAGAACCGGGCGGAAGCGAAGGTTGAAAAAATCGTATCGTCGGGCAGCTTCTGGAACATGACGGTGCACTCATTCCTCGTGGTGCTCAGGGAAGGCGTCGAAACCGTGTTTTTCTTTGCCGCCATTTCCGCCGGAGACATCGGCAAAGCGTTGACCAGTTGGGGAGCGCTGGCCGGAATTATCGCCGCGTGCGCGATTTCGTATGTTTTCTTTAAGGGAACGAGGAAGATTCCGTTGTCCGTCTTTTTTAAAGTTACCGGTATTTTCATCATTTTTATCGCCGCCGGGTTGATTTCCAACAGTATCGGCATGATGCAAGACATGGGGAAACTGGGCAGCGTTTATATGACCAAGGGCGGACAAATCGGAGAAGTTTACAATCTGGTTTCCATCTTGCCGGAGCACCCGCAGGATGAGTTGCATTATATTCGCGATCACGGCAAAGATACGCTCATTAGCGGCAACGTTGGCGTATTCCTGAATTCCATGTTCGGCTATACGCAAAATCCGTCCGTCGAGCAATTTGCGGCTTACTGGATCTATTATATTGTTACGTTCTTCTTGATGCTGTGGATCAGTAAAGTGGAAGCGAGAGAGCGGGAAAAAAAGAAGTCGGCTGAACACGGTGTTTTGCATGTCAAAAAATCGTTGGCGGGCTAATCTTGCATGGAAGCGGCATGAAGCTTCGTTTCTCTGTCTTCTATTTGCCGGGAATTTCCTGATGCATATCGCATTTGCCGGAAATCGGGCATCGTCATGGGATGAAGCGGATTTTGCGCTCGCTGTCGAGCGCTTCGATCTTTTGGCGATGCAGCCTCATTTTCCCGGTTATCCGCTGTTTGTTTTTCCCGCCATGCTGTTAAACACCCTGGGCTACAGCCCGGTATCAAGCCTGTCTTTTCTCTCCGGCTTATGCGGCGCCTGCTCGGCGGTATTGCTATATTTGCTTGTTAAACGATTGGCGGCTAAGCATTGCAGCATTGGCTTGGCTGTTTTTTGTGCGGTTTTATTTTCCTTGCATCCGGCCTTGTTTCTCACAAGCATTCAGCCGATGTCGGATGCGGCAGGTCTTATGCTTGCTTTACTCATGCTGTGGATTGCCGCTTTTGCCGTTGGCGAGACGCGGGAGCGGACATTGTTTGCCGTTTTGCTGCTCGGCATCGTCTGCGGCGGGTTGCTGCTTGGCGTACGTTTGTCCTATTTTCCGCTGTTGTCCGTGCTTTTTTTTGTATTGGCAAAATGGCTGCGCTGCCGCGCGCCGGCTCGGTTAAAACTGTTGAAATTGGGCGCGGCGCTCTTTATCGGCATCGGCTCCATCGCGCTTTGGCTGTTGCCGATGGCGCGTACGGAAGGCGGTTTGGTTCAATATTTCGCCCTTGGGAAAGCGTTTACGGAAGGGCATTTCGCCGAATGGGGCAATACGCTTGCCGAACAAGCGCAGGCGCTGCCAGCCATCATACTGTGGCTGAAAAAGCAATGGGTGGAAGTCGGGATAGGCGGCGGGTACATCGCGGCAAACTTTCCGCGAATGACGGAATATCCGTTTGCCTGGCTGCATGGAATTGCCGCGGCGGCAGCCGTCGTCGTTTTGCTCATGGCCTGGTTGCTGCCGCTCTTTGCGCCAAGGGCCAGGGTGCGGATGTTTGCCAAAGAAGCCAACATCGTCCTGGCTTTATTTGCGCTGCCCTATTTTTTATGGGTTTTATTTGGGCAAAATTTGGGGAAATGGCGTCACTTGCTGCCGCTGTATGTCATTCTGATTGTTGCCGTCGCGGTCTTGTTGTTCCGGCTGCGGCGAATAGGAAAGCCGCTCGCGCTGGCCTGCATGCTGGTCTTCGCGATCCTGTGGGCTGCGCAAACAGCGGTTACCGTCGCGGAGTTTCGCGCCGGTCAGCCGGTAAACCGCTTGTCCGATTATGTTCGCGAAATGTCCGCCCGGCAACATGTTGTGATCTTCACATGGGAAGAGAAAAGAGTGTTGGATTATGAAAAATCCGGCGCCGAAGCGGTGATGGTCAAATCGTGGAACGTGTTTGCCGAATCTGTCCGATTAAGGCAAGGAACCGCCGACAAAATACTGGTTACCAATTCGGTTATTAACGGTTTTGCTCCCGAAGTGCGGAAAAAGCTTATGCCGCACTTGCGCCTGTTGCGGACATGGCGGACAAATCCGTTGCTTGCGCCCGATTATGACAATCTCGTCCTGTATGAGTTGAAAGATCATAAAGACAAATTGGACTGTATTGGATATAATAGTGACGTTTGCGACTAACTTGATCCGGGGAGAGTAAATTGGAAATCAGACAATTGCAATACTTTGTAAAAGTGGCAAAAATGCAGCATGTAACGCAAGCATCCGAAGAATTGCATGTCGCCCAGTCGGCGGTGAGCAGGCAAATCCACCAGTTGGAAGAGGAGCTCGGGGTCAGCCTGTTTGTGCAAAAAGGGCGAAATCTGCATCTCACGCCTGCGGGGAAGCTATTTTTGGCGAGAGTGGAACAGTTGCTAACGGATCTTGAAAAAGCGGTCATGGAAGTGAATGATTTTTTGGACCCCGAATTGGGGGAAATTCGGATCGGTTTTCCGCACAGTTTGGGCCTGAATTTGGTCCCGCTCATCGTTGCCGATTTCAAAAAGCTGCATCCCAACGTGAAATTCCGGTTTCGCCAAGGAAAATTTTACAGCCTGATCGATGATGTCATAAACGGCGAGATAGATCTTGCGCTTATATCGCCCTGTCCGCTCAACCACGATCGTATTGCCGGCGACGTTTTGTTAACGGAAGAAATGTTTGCGATTTTGCCGCCGAATCACCCGCTTGCAGCGTGCGAGTCGATCCGTTTGGCTGAGTTGAAGGACGATTCGTTTATCCTGTTCAGCAAGGGGTACTCGTTGCGCCCGCTAGTGTGGGACGCTTGTTTGCAATCCGGCTTCACGCCCAAACTTGCGTTTGAAGGCGAGGAGACGGACACCATTCGCGGTCTGGTGGCGGCGGGGATGGGCGTAAGCGTTTTACCGGAGTCGGCTTTGGCCGGCGTGAGCCCGCTGCAGCCCGTAAAAATAAAAATAGCCGAGCCCAAAGTATCGCGAACGATCGGCCTCATTCGCCGCACATCCGACAAGCTTCCGCTGGTTGCGGAAATATTTCGCCGTTTTCTGATGGAACATTTTGAAGCGGAAAAAAACAAGCTTTCCTGATTGGCAGGAAAGCTTGTTTCAGTAGGAGCGGTTAATCTGATTTAATCTGCGGTTAATCGCGCCGGTCCAAAAAGATCATGACAAACCGCAGCAGTTCCATCAGCGCGACAAGCGTGGCCGCAACATATGTCAATGCGGCGGCGTTCAGCACTTTTCCGGCGCCTTTTTCTTCCTGGGTCGTGACAAAGCCTTGCTGCACCATGATTTTCCGGGCGCGCGAGCTGGCGTTGAATTCCACCGGCAACGTAACCAGTTGGAATGCGACCGCGGCGGAAAAAAGCAAGATGCCGATTCCGATCAAATCCGCGAACCTGAGCAAAACCCCGCCGAGAATCAGAAACGGCGCGGCTCCCGACGCCAGATTGGCGACCGGAACCATCCGATGGCGCAACACCAGCGCGGGATAATGAACTTTGTGCTGGATGGCGTGGCCGACTTCATGGCATGCGACCGATATGGCGGAAATCGAGCTTTCGCCGTATACGGGTTCGGACAGATTGACGACGCGCTTGATCGGATCATAGTGGTCCGACAATGAGCCCGGGACCGGTTTCACCGGCACATCATACAAGCCGTTTGCGTCAAGCATTCTTCGTGCCGCTTCAGCCCCGGTCATTCCGGAGGAGACGCGGACTTCCGACCATTTATTGAAAGTTCCGCGCACCCGAAAAGAAGCCCACATCGAGATGGCGATGCCCACTAAAATTAATAAGTCCCATTTTGTGCCAAAAAACATATTTTCCCTCAGCCCCTATCAAGATATTGGTCCTTGGCCCAAGAAGATGAATAACGCTTCGATGCAAGCGACGGTTTGCGGCGTTATTTTTCTTAGCATCGTTTTGACCTGCCTCGGCTTTAATTGCGCGATCAGCGGCCGGATTTCGGCAACTTCATGTTCCAGTTGCTCAAGGCGTATTTGCAACGTGGCGATCTTGTCCGCTATTTCTTCCGTGCCGCCGATTTTTCCCCATTTCGCCAACAACTCTTTGATTTCTTCCAGAGAATATTTCTCCTGTTTCAATTTCTCAATACGTTTCAGACGGGCAACGGTTTCGGCACTGTATAGACGGTAGTTTGTCGGAGAACGTTTTGCCGGACGAATCAGGCCGAGTTTTGTGTAATAATCGATCGTGCGCTGGCTTACATTCGCCATGCGGGCCAATTCCCCGATTTTGTACAATTCGTCCATCCTGACACCTCTTTTGTTTCAAAATCGCTAATTCCATCATACCGCGACGAAACCGTACAGTCAAACGTGATGCTTCTGTTTCATTGTATTTGTTTGTCGGGCTTGATCAGGAAAAATACGAAGCAAAGAGTGATGAAGGCAAGTGCGGAAACGGTGATGAATATCGTTTGGTGGGAGATCTCCATCAGCCAGCCGAACAGCGGCGGGCCGAACGCCACCCCCAAAAAACGCAAACTGCTGTAAAGCGAAGTGATCATGCCCCGTTCCTCTTTTTGCACAGATCCGGTGATCATGGTATTCAGGCAGGGGAGCAGCAATCCGGTGCCAATACTGCTTGCCGTCAACAATCCGATAAAAACGTAGATATTCTGGTAAAAAAAGATCGTCAAAGCCAGGGAAACCGTCATGACCGCAAGTCCGATATTAATCAGCCACCGCATCAGAATGCCGTTCTTTTTGATGACGCTGCCAGTCACGTAAGACGTCGTCACCATGCCCATCAGCGGAATCGCCAAAACAAATCCTTTCAGTATGCCGTCAATGCTGTATGGTTTCTTTTCCAAAATATCCGAGAGATAAAAAAGTACGCCGAATAAAATAAACAATGCCAACGATCCGGCAAAAAACGCGGTAATCAGCCAACGCCCTTTTTGCTTTAACACCTTGGCGACGGTGCGGGCGTATTGTTTGAGCGGCGGCGCGTGTTTTTCCTTTTTCGGCTCCTTGATAAACCACAGCAAAAACAAAAGCGAAAGTACGCAGAAAAAAGGAAAGGCGAAAAACGCGGCGTACCACACCAACAATGCAAGCAGCGCTCCCAAAATCGGGCTTAAAACTTTACCCGTGCCGTTGGCCGCCTCGGAAAGACCGAGCGCCTTGCTTTCGGTTCCGCCTTTGTACATATCGCCGACCAGCGCCATAGCGATCGGCGCTGTCCCTGCAGCGCCCAGACCTTGAATTGCCCGGGAAATAATGATGACCCAATAGGAGTCCCAAACTGCGCCGAATCCCGCCAAAATACCGGCACCGCCGTACACTACGAGCGAGGGAACGATCACGGTTTTGCGGGAAAACCGATCGGACAAATAACCGACAACGGGAATAAAAACGCCTGCCGTCAATGAAAAAAGGGTGATAACCAGGCTGGTTTGAAATTGGTTTAGATCAAGCGCGCTTTTCATTTGGGGAAGTATCGGGACAAGCATGGAATTGCCGAGAACAAGCACAATCGGAATGGACGAGATCGCCACGAATTCGAGAATTTGTTTTTTGCCGCCGCCCTTTTCTTTGGCGTTTTGCTCATGTTTAAAAACGGGGCGGGGACGCGCTCCGCCTCGGAAATAAAAGCGCGACTTGCGCGTACGTGTCTGCATTTTCCACGACTCCTCAATCGTTTGCTGCTTATAATGTTCCCCCGGAACAGCTCCTCTATAAGACGCCAGGGCGTTGGGTTGGATTTTTAACGCGGTTCGCGTTATGATGTTATAAACAGATTGAAAATCGAATCGGGAGTGCAGAAAGGCAATGAAAAAAAACGTAATCATTTTGGCGGCGGCAATCCTGTTGGTTTCCATTGCCGTATACCAAAATATTTCAAGCAGCCAAAGCAAAGATGCGCAAGCGCTTGAAGCGGCGGCAAAACCGGGCTTTTTGGCCCCGGCATTCAGCTTGCAGGATATATCGGGCAAAAGTTTTACCGTCGGCGGAGAGCGGGACAAACCGCTCGTCGTTAATTTTTGGGCTTCCTGGTGCGACCCGTGCAAAGCGGAAGCTCCCCACCTGGTTGAACTGTACAACCGATATCAAGACCGGTTTGATCTGTACGCGGTTAATGCGACGCAGCTTGACACGCAGGAAGACGCGGAGAAGTTTGCCAAACAATACGCGTTTCCTTTTCCGGTGTTGCTTGATAAAAAAGGAAAAGCGATCGATCTGTACCAGATTGACGGATTTCCGATCAGCTTTTTGATCGATCGGCACGGGGTCATTCAGGATATGATTGTAGGGCTGGTGTCACCGCAGGAAATGGAACGGAAAATTACGGCGTTGTTTCGCCTGTAATCTGTTTGCCGCAAAAAGGGCCTTCCGATTTCGGAAGGTCTTTTTTGCCTGTACGCCACGCGAAGCGAACCAGCGCCATAACGGCAAAAATGCCGTTATGGCGCACCACGCGGACGAATCGGCGCCGATAACGGCAGCTAACAGCTTAGTGGTTGACAAGCCCGATTTGCGCGCGCTGCCGTTCGGGATGCGGTTTGACCCGTGTTTTTCCGAGCAGCGCGTAGCGCATACTGTCGATGAGCGCTTGCCAGCTGGCTTCGATAATATTTCCCGAAACGCCGACCGTGCTCCATGTATTTTCCGCATTTGTCGATTCAATCAACACGCGGACTTTCGCGGCGGTCGCGTCCTTTTCGTCCAGCACCCTGACTTTGTAGTCGGTCAGATGCATATTTTGGATATCGGGATAAAATTGCACCAAAGCTTTGCGCAGCGCGCTATCCAGCGCGTTTACCGGCCCGTTGCCTTCCGCGGCGGTGTAAACCGTTTCGCCGTGCACTTTTAATTTGAGGATCGCCTCGGAGACAACAGATTGGTTGGACGTTTTTTCCACGATAATTTTAAACGATTCGAGCGTCAGCACTTCTTCGATCGTGTCGTCGACAGCCTGCCGCAGCAAAAGCTCCAATGAAGCGTCCGCACCGTCAAATTGGTAGCCCTCGTGTTCAAGCTCCTTGATTTTCTGAATAATGTTTTTGGCTTTGATGTTTTCTGCGTTTAAATCGATGTTGAGTTCCTGCGCCTTAAACAACAGATTGCTTTGCCCGGCCAGTTCGGAAACGAGCACGCGCTGCTTGTTTCCCACCAGGTCGGGAATAATATGCTCATAAGTTCTGGAGTGCTTCAAAATAGCCGAGACATGGATGCCGCCTTTATGGGCGAAAGCGCCTGTTCCCACATAAGGTTGGTTGTTCGGCATATGCACGTTGGCGATTTCACTGACATAGCGCGCCACGGACGTTAACAAACGCAACTGGCTTTCGTCAACGACATGGTAGTTCAGCTTCAACTGCAAATTCGGAATGACTGACACGAGGTTGGCATTGCCGCAGCGCTCGCCGAAACCGTTGATGGTGCCTTGCACTTGTCTCGCTCCGGCTTTTACCGCGGCCAAACAATTGGCGACGCCCAATTCGCAGTCGTTATGCGCATGGATGCCGACCGGAACAGACAATTTTTCGACGACGGTTTTTACAATCCGATAAATATCCTCGGGCAACGTGCCGCCGTTCGTGTCGCACAAAACGACCCAGTCGGCGCCGGCTTCCTCCGCCTTAAGAATGGTCGCCAGAGCGTACTCGGGATTGTTGAGATAACCGTCAAAAAAATGTTCGGCGTCATAAATGACTTCCAGACCGTTGCTTTTCAGAAACTTTACGGAATCGTAAATCATGTTCAAATTTTCTTCCAGTGTAGTTTCCAGCGCGGTCGTTACGTGAAAATCCCACGATTTTCCGAAAATCGTCGCTACCGTTACCCCTGATTCGATGATGCGAAGCAGGTTGGCGTCATTGGCGGCGTCGGTACCTTTGCGGCGCGTGCTGCCGAATGCGGTGATTTTGGCGTGTTTCAACGACAGTTCCTGTACTCTTTTAAAAAACTCGATGTCTTTGGAATTGCTGCCCGGCCAGCCGCCTTCAATATAATGAATGCCTAACGTGTCAAGCTTACTGGCGATTTTTAATTTATCTTCGACCGATAAACTGATGCCTTCTCCTTGCGTGCCGTCGCGGAGAGTTGTGTCGAAAATTTTGATCGATTCGGGCATGGATGGTTCTCCTTTATTGTTAAATATTATCACACTATTATAGCATTACTGCAGGCAATTGTGGATAGGTATTTCGCGCACTGTTTTTCTTGACCGCACAAGGGCGTCGAAGTAAACTCTATGTGAGAGTTTTTAGAGGAGGAATCAAGATGCCAACGAAACCTTCCAAAACGTTGGAGGCAGTTCCGAACCCGCATCCGGGGCGCATTTATGAAGTGGAAATCGAATGCCCCGAATTTACCGCGCTTTGCCCGGTTACCGGACAACCGGATTTCGGGACAATTATATTCAAATATATTCCCGGACCCTACATTGTAGAATTGAAATCATTGAAGCTTTATTTATGGAGCTTCCGGGACGAAGGGCATTTCCATGAAGATGTCACCAACCGGATTTTACTGGATTTTGTTGAACAAATTAAACCGCAAAAATTGCAAGTTATCGGCAAATTCAACGTGCGCGGCGGTATTTATACGACCGTAAAAGCCGAATATGAGCAGGAAAAGTGATTGGTATCCGGCCAAAGGCAGAGTGATTCTGCATATCGATATGAACGCTTTTTATTGCTCGGTGCATGAGGCGGTGGAGCCCGCAAAATATCGCGGCAAGCCTATTGCCGTTGCCGGCAGCGTCGAATTGCGCCGGGGCATAATCGTCACATCGTCGTATGCCGCGCGCAAATTTGGCGTGCGCACCGGCATGCAAGTGCGCGAGGCGCTGAAGGTTTGTCCGCGGCTCATCCTGATTGAGCCTGATTTTGCTTTATACCGAACGTTTTCTCACGGCTTCCGGGCTATCGTGCATGAATATTCTCCCTTGGTGGAAGTTGTCTCCATCGATGAGTGCTACGCGGACATTACCGGTTCGTCCCAATTCGGCACGCCGCTGGAAATCGCCGAACAAATTCAGCGGCGCATCGGCGAAGAATGGTCGCTTCCCTGCTCCATCGGCATTGCTCCGAACAAGCTACTCGCGAAAATGGCTTCCGATCTGAAAAAGCCGAACGGCATTACCGTATTGCGTCTGCGCGATGTGCCCAAAGTGTTATGGAGCAAGCCGTGCGCCGAATTGTTCGGGATTGGCGAGAAGACGGCAGCCAAACTGCGACAATTGCACATTCATACGATCGGCCAATTGGCAACCGCCGAACAATCTTTGCTGATCAAAACATTCGGTGTACACGGGATCTGGTTGAAAAAAGCGGCTAACGGCCGGGATGACGACCCGGTCCGCGCCGACCGAACCATCAGCAAATCGATCGGACACACGACTACGCTTCCCCGCAATATGGACAACTTGGCGGATATCCGCCGTGTGCTGTTGAACCTTGCCGATCAGGTGACGCGAAGGCTTCGCCAGCAAGAGCTTGTGGCCGGGACCGTGCAAATCGTCATCCGCGATCCGCATATGAAAACGGTCACGCGGGCGGAAACGCTGCCCGCGCCTACGGAACATGCCGATGACGTGTACAAAACCGCGGTTCGCCTGTTTGAGCGAACGTGGCGCCCGGATAATCCGGTGCGGCTGCTCGGCATTACGCTGCAAAATTTGCGGCTGCGGAAAGACGCGCCCTTGCAACTTGACCTGTTTGCTTACGAAAATCAGCCGAAGAAAGAAAAACTGACGCGTACGCTGGATGCGATACGCGACAAATTCGGCGAGGACGCGATCCTGACAGCCGGCATGTTGGAAGACGACCCGCGAAAACCGGACAAGGGCTGATTCATCCGATTCATCGCCAAATGCGGACCTTTTTATCCGAAATTGAGAACGGTTGATTGCCAATTGGCATTTGAACTTTGCCCGGGATTATATTATATTGGTATAAGAATTCAATAAATAACTGTTTCTAACTTTTAGGGAGGTTGCATACATGGCAAAGTACACATGGGTCGACAAAGAGACCTGCATCGCTTGCGGCGCTTGCGGCGCGACGGCTCCTGATATTTATGACTATGATGACGACGGATTGGCAGAAGTGATTTATGACGGCGACAACAATCGTGGGGTGACGGAAATTCCCGAAGATCTGTGGGATGACATGCAAGACGCCCATGATGGCTGCCCGACCGAGTCGATCAAAATTGCCGATACACCGTTTAACAAGTAATATAAAACCGGTATGGCGCACAAAGGACCTGGACAAACGTTCAGGTCTTTTTTTCGCGGTTATAGAGGATTCAATTCCGTTATATTTCAAAAATAAGCAGTAGCGACAAGACGACCACGATGCCGGCAAAGATGGAAGCCACCCAAATGATCGCCTTTTTGTTCACTTCATTTTGCTTCGTCCGATCATAATATGAAGTTTTTTTATTGGCCACTTTTCTCAACCTTCCTCCAAAAAATGATACCGGTACAAACTACTCTCAGTATATCACATTCGCCTGCTACTTTCATTTTCTCGCGGAAAAAGCTAAACTTAAGCGTAGAGAAAAACGGGAGTGAGATTTTCGATGCTGTATCGCAAATTGGTGAAACCGCTATTGTTTCGGATAGACCCGGAAAAGATCCACAACAGGACGATTGCGGGACTGCGCCTGGCCGCAAATGTTCCCGGGGTTTTGCCGGCAATGCGGGCCATTTGCGGTGTGCAGGCGACCCGCAAACTGGCCGTGGACGTTTTCGGCTTGCATTTTCATAATCCCGTAGGGTTAGCCGCCGGACTTGACAAGAACGGCGCGGCGATACCGGCGTTTTCTTCGTTTGGGTTCGGATTTGTTGAAGTCGGCACCGTCACGCCCAAACCGCAGCCGGGCAACGAGTTGCCCCGGTTATTTCGGCTGCCGGAGGATGAAGCGCTCATTAACCGCATGGGATTTAACAACGCGGGGGCGCAGGCGCTGGCGGAGAAGATGCGGGCATTGCGCATCAGGCCGGTTCCTGTCGCCATCAATATCGGAAAAAACAAAACGACGCCCAACGAACAGGCTGTGAACGACTATCGCGCCTGCATCGACACATTGTATGAATACGGCGATTTTTTCGTGGTAAATATCAGTTCTCCCAATACTCCCGATTTACGTAAACTGCAATACGGCGATTTTTTGCAAACGCTGCTTAATGCCGTTGTGCGGGAAATGCGCCGCAAAGCCGGAGACAGGCCGGTCAAACCGGCGCTCGTCAAAATCGCCCCGGATGTTGCGCCGGACGAATTGCAACTGATGGCGGAAACGATTGCGGCAAGCGGCATTTCCGGCATCATCGCCACCAATACAACCGTTGCGCGCCAGGGGCTGAAAAGCGGACACGCCGCGGAAACGGGCGGGCTGAGCGGGAAACCGCTTAATAAACGTTCGACGGAAGTCATCCGCGCCTTATACCGCGCGACAAACGGCAAGTTGCCGATTATCGGGTCCGGCGGAATCTTTACGGCGGAAGACGCTTATGCGAAAATCAGAGCGGGCGCAAGCCTGGTGGAGGTATATACCGCCCTCATCTACCAGGGCCCGGGCATCGTCAAAAAAATTAACGCTGGATTGCTTAAGCTCATGCAACAAGACGGCATTCATCATATTTCACAGGCGGTTGGTTTGGACGCCATGGCGGAATAACCGCAAAAAACAACCCCTTAAAAAATGGAGGGAAAACATGGACGTACGTGACTGGGGGAAGTTTTTGCTTCCATATGAACAAGCGGTTGA
>DASVDB010000170.1 GCA_036381315.1 Bacilli bacterium
AGATGTAAAGCCTGTAAAAGATCGGGAGCTCGCCGCGCTGCAGGCAAGAATAGCCGAATTTAACAAAATGCTGACAGATGACGAAAAATTAAATAACGGGCAATTGGCGCAAACATTTGCTTCCATGTCTCCGCAAAACGCCGCCCAGGTGCTGCTCGAGATGTTCGACAAGGACCCGAACAAGACGGCGGCCATCCTGACGGCTATGGAGAGCGGTCCCAGGTCGCAAATCATCTCCGCGATTGCGGATACGTCAAGCGCGGCCGCGGCGAAATTAACGGAACTGATTGCGCAATAACGCCTGATTCCATGAAAGGAGGTGAAAAAATGGCCCAAACGGTACTGTTTACACCGGTTATGCAAACGTCCGGGACCGGCGCCAAGACGGCGGCGTCAGCGTCCGGCGCCATGCGGGTAGGAACAGGCGAAAACGGAAAGTCTGCCTTTTCGCAATTGTTGGCGAACGCTGCGGACAACGGGCAGGAGGACAATGGAATTGCCGACGATTTGCTTGCGGCATTGCTGCTCGCCGGTATCGATCCGCAAGCGATTGCGCAGCTGTTTGCCGCAAGCAACAATGAACAATTCAAGCAATTGGCGGCGGACATGTTGCAACAGCTGTCGCCGCAGTTTGCCAACAATCCGGCGCTTTTGGCCGCGGGAAATGAGCTGTTGCTGAACGGGCCGCAATCGCCGCTGCCATTGGCAAACCGGCCCGCGGCACTCGCGAATCAGACCGCGGAATCGGTTGCCGCAACAGATGCGGCAGCAAAGAGCGGATTTCGGCAAGTGGCGATCGATCTCATCTTGAATCTCTTACGGTTCGCAACGCAAGCGCAGCCCCAAACCTCGGCCGGAGCATTGCCGCAAACGCCGGTAACCCAGCCTTTGCCGGATGCCGCACAGCAGTTGTTCGGACAATTGTCTCTTGCAATATCGGGAATGGCGTTGCCGAAACGAAAGCTTTTATCGTTGCTCCCGGCAGAACTGAATCGGCTGGCAGACGAGCTTTCGCAAATGCTCCAATCCGCCGCGGGACAGGCGGCGGGCGTTTTGGATAAGGCGATGGCGAATCCGTCGCTTTCAAAACCATTGCAACAGTTATCGGCGCAAGTTCTGGCTGCCTTGCAAACATATGCTGCAAGCGCCAAACAACCGGTTGCCCAAATCGTTCATGCGGCCAAACCGCAATCCGATCAACCAGAGGCCGGTACGGCAAACGGAAGCCAAGCGGCAATGTTGCCGCCAAGCGGTCCGCTCATTCTCACGAACCATTTATCCGCGCCGCCAAATTTTGCGAATTCGACAAATGGAACGTTGAATATGAACAACTTTTCGCAGGAATTTACACAGTTCGTGTTGAAGTCTATGGAGATTAAACAATTTCCTGATTTTTCACAAGCGAAATTGTCTTTAATTCCCGAACATCTGGGCAAAATCGATGTCCAAATGACGATGCAAAACGGCCAACTGGTCGCGCAGTTTATTGCCGAGCATGCGCATGCCAAAGAAATGCTGGAAAATCAGCTTCCGCAGCTTAGGCTTTCGTTGCAGTCGCAAGGTGTGCAAGTGGACAGACTGGAGGTTTTGCAAACTTCCGCGTCCGCATCGCAGCTTTTTTACGAGCAAAGCCGCCAGGGGTTTTCTCATCAGCAGCATGATCGGCAGCGCAAGAAGATGGTGAACGGCCTAGTCGCCGCGGTTGAAGCCGCATATCCGGCGTGGGAAGAGCCCGATACCGCTGCGGCATACGCGTACGGGAGTTCATTCAACGCAACCGCATAACCGCATGCAATCACAAATATGCCTGTACACGAAAAGGAGGTGCGTGAATTGGCGGGTGAGGCCGTTTTTCCGCAAGTTTCCTGGCCCTATTACGACAAGCGGAATGTGGATCGCGAAGCCGGAAACAGCAAAAATCTGGGCAAAGACGAGTTCATGAAAATTTTAATTGCCCAACTGTCCAATCAGGACCCCATGCAGCCGCTGCAGGATCAGGACTTTATCGCACAGATGGCGCAATTCACCACGCTTGAACAAACGATGAATATGGCGTCGGAAATTCGCCTGTTGCGGCAGTCGTTGGGGTGGAGCGCCAGCCTGCTCGGCAAAACAGTCACGTGGCAAGACTTGACGGCGGCGGATGAAACCGCGCAGATGAAATCTGGCGTTGTCAGCGCCATTGTGATCAAAGACGGCGTTCAGCATGCGCAGGTTGGTGAGGAGGAAATACCTCTTGATCAAATTGTGTCCATCACGGATACGGAGGGGTCGCAATGAATGAACGAATGCATGTCGGGCAGCTGTATCCCGGCAATGTGCCTCCCGTAGCGCCGACGCAAAAAAAACCGGTTTCGCCTGCGGCAGCAGGGGGGATTGGACAAAAATCGTTCCGCGAGTTGTTTGCGAGCGAGCTTGTCCGTTTGAGCCAGCATGCCGAGTCAAGACTGATACAGCGGGGGATTCGCTTTACGCCCGAGCAGATGACAAAAATTGAAGCGGCGATCGACAAGGCGGCTGCGAAAGGGGCCAAAGACTCGTTAATCGTGATGCAGGATTTGGCTTTGATCGTCAGCGTGAAAAACCGAACGATCGTGACGGCTGTAGACTCCGCGTCGGTGAAAGACAATGTGTTTACCAATATCGACAGCGCGGTGATCGTAAGCTGAAGCATATACTGGGCTGGCCCGTCAAGGAAGCCCACGGCCGCTGACCGACAGAGGCGGCCGATCGACTACCCGCCGAAAAATCAGCGTGATTTTTGCGGCGACCCATCATCAGTTTCCAGGAGGGAACGGGCAAATGTTAAGATCACTTTACTCAGGAATTTCCGGAATGCGCGGTTTTCAAACCAAATTGGATGTAATCGGCAATAACATTGCCAACGTAAATACGATCGGATTTAAAGCCGGCCGAACGATGTTCAAAGATATTTTAAGCCAGACGATTTCCGGCATCACGGCCCCAACGGACGGCCTGGGCGGCGTAAACGCCAAGCAGATCGGGTTGGGTGTGGCGATCGGCGCGATTGACACGCTTCATACTCCGGGAAGCGCGATGACAACGAATAATGTGACCGATCTGCGCATCGATGGCGACGGTTTTTTCGCCGTCAAGGCAAGTGAAGATCAGGAAGTTCCGTATTTGACAAGGGCCGGCAATTTCACGCTTGACGCCGAACGCAAGCTGGTGACCTCGGACGGGATGCTGGTCGTTGACACCGGCGGCACGCCGATTCAAATCGGCGACGATGTCACCGCCTTTTCCATCTCGCAAACCGGCGAGATTATTTCCGTACTGGCTGACGGCACGGCAGAACCGACAGGGATCAACATCGGATTGGTGAAGGTGACGAACCCGAACGGCCTGGAAAAAATCGGCGGCAATTTGTACCAAATAACGCCCAATGCCAATTTGGACGGAGAATTTGAATATGTTGCCGGCAATGACGCCGAGGCCGGCACGGGCGCGATCATCTCCGGGCAGTTGGAGATGAGCAATGTGGATTTGGCGACAGAGTTTACGGAGATGATTGTGGCGCAACGCGGATTTCAGGCTAACTCGCGGATCATTACCACATCCGACGAAATTTTGCAGGAACTTGTTAATCTGAAACGATAATTTCGCGTAGCGTTCGCAGGCCAAGGCGGGCCGCTTGAAGCCAAGACGCCCGCCTGACCGGCGGACATGCCGCTTGAGGCGGCCAAGTTTCAGATTTTTAGGAGGCTCGCGATGATTGCCTTGACACGGTTAAACGGCACGCAGGTGACCGTAAATGCGTTATTGATCGAAACCATCGAAGCCACACCCGATACCATCATCACGCTGACGACCGGAAAGAAACTGGTCGTTCGCGAACAGGTAACCGAAGTTGTCGAACTGGTGAAAGTGTACATGCGCAATATCGGGTCCGTTCGCCTAGCGATCAAGACTGAAAATTCGGAGGGATCATAGTGTTTAAGAAACTGCTGCCGGTTATGATCATTGTCTTGATAGCCATTACATTAATTATTTCTGCAGCGGCTATTTTGTGGAATTACCTTGACAAACAGTCGCAGGCACAAGATCCCGCCAATCAAGCGATCCAATCGGTAGATAAAGTTGCTCCGAAAAAAAAATCGGCGCAAGAAATTCATGATTTAACCGCCAATATCGACGACATGATTACGAATTTGGCGAATGGCCAAATCATCAAAATCAGCTTTGCGTTTGAATTGGAAAACGATCAGGCAAAGGAAGAGTTTGATTTGTTGAACACGCAAATCAAAAGCGCAATCATTGTCACATTGGTGGATATGAATCCGGATGATATCCAAGGCAGCAAAGGCCTTGACGCCTTGTCCACGATTTTAATGAATAAAGTGAACAATTTGTTGACGAAAGGCAAAGTCATTCATGTCAACGTCACCAATTTTGTGCTGACCTGAATGTTGCCGTAGGCTGCATGGATTACTCTAATTTGCGGGGGTGACGAACATTGGTCGACGTATTATCGCAAAACGAGATTGACGCGTTGCTGGCCGCGCTGTCATCCGGGGAAATGGATGCCGAGGAACTGAAAAAAGAAGAGACGCAGAAAAAAATCCGCACCTATGATTTCAAGCGGGCCGTACGCTTTTCCAAAGATCATATTCGCAGTTTGACGCGCATCCATGAAAACTTTGCGAGATATTTGACTACATATTTTTCCGCACAATTGCGGACTTTCGTGCAAATCAACGTGGTAAGCGTAGACCAGTTGCCCTACGATGAATTCATTCGCTCCGTTCCGAAAATGACGATCTTGAACGTTTTTGAAGCGGAGCCGCTGGAAGGCAGAATGGTGCTCGAAGTCCATCCCAATGTCGCTTTTGCCATGCTGGACCGGCTGTTGGGGGGGCAGGGCGCAACGCCCGCAAAAATCAACGCGTTGACCGAGATTGAAACGGTTGTGATGGAACGCATTTTCAGCCGCACTTTTGAAAGTCTGCAAGAAGCCTGGAAGTCGGTTTTGGACTTTACGCCGCGAATGGAAGCGTTGGAGACGAATCCGCAATTTTTGCAACTCGTATCGCCCAATGAAACGATAGCGTTAATCTCTTTAAGCACGAAAATCGGCGAAACGACCGGCATGATTAACCTGTGCATCCCGCACGTCGTATTGGAACCGATTATGCCGAAGTTGTCTGTCCATCACTGGTTTGTCTCGCAAAAGAAAACAAGATCGTCCGGCGAAGTCGAAGCGATTCAGGAACGGGTAACCCATACCAAACTTCCGATTGTTGCGGAACTTGGCTCGTCGCAAATCAGCATTCGGGAGTTTATCAATCTGTCGGTAGGAGATGTCATCACGCTAAATAAACCGTTGGGAGAAGGTCTTGATATAAGGGTTGGCGACAAACTGAAATTTTACGCCAATCCCGGCAAGGTGAAAGACAGGCTGGCTATACAGATTTCCGAAGTCATTGACAAAGGGGAAGATGAGTATGAGCGGTAACAAAGATTATTTGTCCCAAGAAGAAATCGATGCTTTGTTGCGGCAAACGATTGAGGATGGCCCCGATGAAACGTTGGCGACTGACAATCTCGATACCAATCAGTATCTTACCACGATGGAACAGGATGCGCTGGGCGAAATCGGCAATATTACGTTTGGCAGCGCCGCGACGGCATTATCCACTTTGCTGGGAAAAAAGGTTGACATTACGACGCCCAAAGTGTCGGTCATCGCCCGTCAGCAGCTGGTGCAGGAATTTCCGCAGCCCCATGTCGCGGTTAGCGTCAATTATGTCGAGGGATTTCAGGGCATCAATTTGCTGGTCATCAAAACGGATGACGCGAAGGTCATCGCGGATTTGATGCTCGGGGGCGACGGCACCAATACGGAGATCGAATTAAACGAGATTCATATAAGCGCCGTACAGGAAGCGATGAATCAGATGATGGGCTCTTCCGCAACTTCGATGTCGACCATTTTCAATCGGTTTGTCAATATTTCTCCTCCCGGCATCGACGTTTTGGATTTTTCCAAGCAAACGGACAATGCGGCGTTTCCGCTGGAAGACGTATTTATTAAAATCTCGTTTCGCCTGACCATAGCCGATTTGATCGACTCCAGTCTCATGCAGCTGCTTCCGATTTCATTTGCGAAAGAGATGGTGTCAACGCTTTTGGGCGAAAGCGCCGCAGCGGAAAACGAAAACGATGATAGCCCGCAGGAAAGAACGCCCGCGGCCGCAGCGCCGCAAACGCCCGTGCAGCCGCCGGTCTACGAAGCGCCTTATCAACCGAACAGCGGCCAGCCGGCAGCGCAAATGCCGCCCATGCAACCGCCAACGCAGCAGCCGCTGCAGCCGCAGTACGGGCAGCCTTATCAACAACAGTATGGAAATTTCGGAATGACCAATCCGGCACGCAATGTGAATGTCCAACCCGCCCAATTTGCAAATTTCGCGCCAAATCAACTAAATTCGCTGGAATCGGCAAATTTGAATTTGCTACTGGATATTCCATTGAAAGTTACAGTAGAATTAGGAAGAACAGAAAAATTGATCAAAGAAATTCTCGAATTATCGCAAGGATCCATTGTTGAACTGGATAAGCTTGCCGGGGAACCTGTCGATATTTTGGTGAACAACCGGTTGATCGCCAAGGGCGAAGTGGTTGTCATCGATGAAAATTTCGGCGTGCGGGTAACCGACATCGTCAGCCAGTTGGACAGAATACAAAAATTACAATAAACGTTTCATTTAGGAGGATCGCATAATGGCAAACAAGATTTTAATTGTCGACGATGCAGCATTTATGAGAATGATGATCAAGGATATTTTAAGCAAAAATGGCTTCGAAGTCGTGGGCGAGGCGAATGACGGTTCCCAGGCGTTGGAGAAATACCGCGAATTAAAGCCCGATTTGGTCACGATGGATATTACCATGCCGGAAATGGACGGGATCACAGCGTTGAAAGAAATCAAAAAAATCGACAGCAACGCGAAAGTGATTATGTGCTCGGCCATGGGGCAACAAGCGATGGTAATCGATGCGATTCAAGCAGGCGCAAAAGATTTTATCGTGAAACCTTTTCAGGCTGACAGGGTAATTGAGGCGATTAAAAAGACGCTGGGCTAACCGCATGCATATGCGTCGACACAAGGAGTGGTAGCCTTGCCCGCTATTCGGAAAATGTTGCCCCGCGTTTCGGTTTGTTTGCCATTTGTCTATTTTGCCGATTTTGCGAGAGCCAATGCCGACGACCCAAATCCCGGCGACCTGCCGGTAACGGGCGGCGGTCCATCCGAAAATATGTTTGCGAGCGCATTTTTGGTTTTGTTTGTGCTTGTCGTCATCATGATCATGATTTTATTGCTTACGCGCTTTCTCGCCAAAAAGAACAGGCAGTTTTTCGCGCATCGCTCGATCCGTTTGGTCGCGGGAATTCCGTTCGGCCAAAACAAGTCGCTGCAAATTGTGGAAATCGGCGGAAAGATCTATATCCTTGGCGTCGGCAACGATATTCGCCTATTGGAAAAAATCGACGATCCGGCTTTAGTGGAACAACTCCTCGGCAAATTGGAAAGCGACTACAACAAAGGGGTGCTGCAAATCCCGATATTGGACGGCACAATCAAATTTCTGCGCCGGAAATTACGAGTGCATCGGCTCCATGAAAAGAATGGGCAAGATCAGACTGCGCAGCAATTTCAGCAAATTCTGTATGAAAAATTGCGGACGGCAACGCTCCGTAATCGCAGTGTGCACGAGCAGGAAATGGATGCAAATCGGGAGGACAGGTCTGATCAAACATGATGCAAAAAAAAACATGCCTTGCAGTTGCGGTTTTCGTTGTCAGCATGCTGCTTTCGTCATCAAGCGCCTATGCCGAGACGCCTGCGATCCCGGGCATACCGCTCCCGATGAATGACAATCCGGCGGATGTAGGCAATACGATTTCCATCATATTGTTGCTGACCATTCTGAGTATCGCTCCGTCCATACTTGTCTTGATGACCAGTTTTACGCGAATTGTCATCGTGCTTGGTTTTGTTAGGACCGCCCTGGGAACGCAGCAAATGCCGCCGAATCAGGTAATAGTGGGTCTTGCTTTATTTTTAACGTTTTTTATCATGGCGCCTACGATCAGCGAAATCAATCAAACCGCGTTGCAGCCTTACTTAAACCATCAGATCACATCGCAAACGGAAGCGCTGCAAAAAGCGTCGCTTCCGCTTAAAAAGTTTATGTACAGGCAAACGCGCGAGAAAGATTTGCTGTTGTTTTTACAATACGCGAAAGCGGAGAAACCGAAAACATATGAGGATATTCCGCTTACGGCGCTGATCCCGGCTTTCGCCATCAGCGAGTTGAAGACGGCGTTTCAAATGGGATTTATGATTTTTATACCTTTTCTCGTTATCGACATGATCGTGTCCAGCGTTTTAATGTCAATGGGGATGATGATGCTTCCGCCGGTCATGATTTCGCTGCCGTTCAAAATTTTGCTGTTTATTTTGGTGGATGGCTGGCACCTTGTCGTCAAATCACTGCTGCTCAGCTTCAATCAATAGGAAAAACGGTTCCGAAGGAGTGACGGTTGAAGAATGAGTGCGGAATTTATCATCCGGTTGGCCAGCGAAGCCGTGTATACCGTTTTGAAAGCTAGCGCGCCGATGCTTGCGATTGCCTTGATTGTAGGACTATTGGTCAGCATATTCCAGGCGACGACGCAAATACAGGAACAGACGCTAGCGTTTGTGCCGAAAATTGTCGCCGTTTTGCTCGCGCTGTTGCTTTTTGGCCGCTGGATTTTGAATACGCTTGTCGATTTTACTTATGATTTGTTGAACAATTTGTACCATTATATCGGATAGGCTGTGGTCGCATGCAACTGATCACCTCGTTCTTGCCGGCTTTTTTGCTTGTTTTTTGTCGAATTACATCATTTTTTGTTGTCGTTCCGGTGTTTTCCATCCGGGGCGTTCCGCTTCCTTTTCGCGTCGGCTTATCGTTTTTTGTCAGCTTGCTCGTTTTTACGGCTATCGGCACGACGGCACCGATGGAATTCGACAGCCTGTTTTTGCTGAACATGGCGCGGGAGATCACAGTCGGGTTGCTGCTTGGATTCACCGCCTATTTGTTTTTCACGCTGGTGCAAATCGCCGGCTCGTTCATGGACATGCAGATCGGGTTTGGCATCGTCAATGTGATTGATCCCGCGACCGGGGCGCAATCTCCGGTTTTTGGCAACTTTGCTTTCATGCTGGCGATGTTGTTTTTTTTATCGATCAACGGCCACCATTACTTGTTGGAAGCGATTATGGACAGCTACAAATGGGTTCCGTTGTCGAACGAAATTTATGCCAACATCCAAAATGGCGCGGTGTCGACTTTTTTGCTGGATTCATTCGCCACCGTGTTTTATTTGGCTTTTCAAATAGCGGCGCCCATTCTTGCGGCAATGTTTTTGGTCGATCTCGCTCTGGGCGTTTTGGCCAAAACGGCTCCGCAATTCAATATATTTGTCGTTGGTTTCCAGGTGAAAATTGCGGTTGGTTTAATCATGGTGATGCTTTTGGTATCGAGTTTCCTGTATGTTTTTCAGCAACTGTTCGCCACGATGTTCGAAGCGCTGATGAATTTGCTCAAAATTTTGCATCTTTAAGCCGCAAACGACGGCCGATTCGACTGGTCGCAAGGAGGTCGCAGCGTGGGACAGTACCGTTACGCGCTTGATCTGCAGCTTTTTGCCGGCGAGAAAACCGAGAAAGCGACGCCGAAGCGAAAACAGGAAGCGCGCAAGAAAGGCCAGGTGGCCAAAAGCCAGGATATTTCCGGCGCTTTCATCCTGTTGTTTTCCTTTCTCTTTTTGCTGGCGTTCGGCGGCCTGTACAAAGGCAAGCTGCTCAATATATACATACAAACTTACCGGGATTATATGCTTGCGGAAGCGACAGTGCCAAATGTGCTGGCGATGTTTTACCAACTTGTCTACCAAAGTTTGCTGGTCGTCGGGCCATTCATGGTAATGGCTGTGGCCACCGCGTTGTTCGCCAATTATTTGCAGGTCGGGTTTCTGCTGACCGGCGAACCGCTCTTGCCCAAATTCGGCAAACTGAACCCGGTGGAAGGCATGAAGCGGATATTTTCGCTGCGTTCGCTCGTTGAATTTCTGAAAACGATGCTGAAGCTTGCCATTATCGGCGTTATCGTCTTTTACACGTTATGGCAGTCGCGGACGCAGGTTTTGGCGTTGGCGCGTTTGCCGCTTGCCGGAGTGTTCAAGTTTACGGCGCAAATGGTCGTATCCCTTGGCGTTAAAATTGCCGCCGTTTTGGTGCTGCTGGCGTTTCTGGACTATTTGTACCAGCGCTATGAACAAAACAAAAGCTTGCGAATGTCCAAGCAGGACATCAAGGATGAACTGAAAACAACGGAAGGGGACCCGCTCATAAAAGGAAAAATCCGCGAAAAGCAAAGGCGCATGGCAATCTCCCGCATGATGCAGGAAGTGCCGAAAGCGGATGTTGTCATTACGAACCCGACGCACTTTGCCGTTGCGCTCCGCTACGATTCCGGGGAAATGGACGCGCCTTGCGTCATTGCCAAAGGGCAAGATTTTGTCGCTTTAAAAATTAAAGAAATTGCCCAAAAGCATGAAGTCGCGATTATGGAAAACAAGCCTTTGGCGCGAGCGCTGTACAGCCAGGTGGAAGTAGGAGAAGCGATCCCCCAGGATTTATTTCAGGCGGTCGCCGAAGTGCTCGCCTTTGTTTACCGCATGAAAAAGCGCAAGATTTAACAAGATTTGACAAGTGACATGAGAACATTACCGCCGAAAGGAGAAATCGCGTTTGAAAGCCAGAGATCTCATCATTCTAATAGGCATAATCGGCATCGTGCTCATGATGGTAGTGCCGGTCAACGTGCATGTTTTGGATTTTCTTTTGACCATCAATATTTCTCTGGCTCTCGTTATCCTGCTTGTGTCGATGAACACAAAGGATGCGCTGCAGTTTTCCGCTTTCCCGTCCATATTGTTGATTACAACGCTATTTCGGCTGGCTTTGAATATTTCCACCACGCGCAACATATTGGCCCAGGGGTATGCGGGCAGAGTCGTGCAAACGTTCGGCTCATTCGTTGCCGGCGGGCAAATCGCCGTCGGTTTTATCGTATTTTTAATCCTTGTCGTCGTCCAATTTATCGTGATCACGAAAGGTTCGGAGCGCGTGGCGGAAGTCGCGGCGCGGTTTACCCTTGATGCGATGCCCGGCAAGCAAATGGCGATTGACGCCGATCTGAACGCCGGATTGATCAACGAA
>DASVDB010000171.1 GCA_036381315.1 Bacilli bacterium
TTACGTAGATGCTGCCCTGCTTATGCAGTTCGCTAGCCAATTTGATGCGCTGACATTCCCCGCCCGAGAGCGTACTGAGCGGCTGGCCGAGCGTAAGATAGTTCAGCCCCACATCATGCAACGCCTGCAGCTTGCGCACAACCTCTTTTTGCTGAAAAAAGTCCAGCGCCTCATCCACGGTCATCGCCAATACTTCGGCGATTGACTTGCCGTTCAGTTTGTACGCGAGCACCTCTTCCTTGAATCGTTTGCCGCCGCAAACTTCGCATGGCAACTTTACTTCCTCGAGAAATGACAAATCTGTATAAACGACGCCCAATCCTTGGCAATTCTCGCAAGCCCCTTTGGAGTTAAAGCTGAACAAACCCGGGTTGACCTTGTTCGCGGAAGCAAATGCCTTGCGCACATCATCCATGATGCCTGTGTAGGTCGCGGGATTCGAACGAGTCGACACTCCTATCGCCGATTGGTCGATGGCGATCGCATCGGGATGCTGACTGAGGAATACTTCATTAATCAGTGTGCTTTTGCCCGAGCCAGCGACACCCGTAACGACAGTCAGCACTCCGGTCGGAATATCTACACTTACGTTTCGCAGATTGTGCAATGTGGCATTCTTGATGGACAGCATGCCGGACGGCTGCCGGCAAGCGTGCTTCAGCGTAAGCGGCCGTTTCATATGGGCGCCTGTAATCGTATTGGCCGCAAGCAATCCTTGCAGACTTCCTTCATACACGATTTTGCCGCCGCGACTGCCGGCAAGCGGCCCGACATCGACGATATGATCCGCCACCTTGATCACATCGGGATCATGCTCGACGACAATCACCGTATTGCCTTTGTCGCGCAATTTCCGCAGCAAGTCATTCAGCCGATGTACGTCGCGCGGGTGCAAACCGACACTGGGCTCGTCAAAAATATAAGTGACGTCCACCAGACTGCCGCTCAGATGCTTTACCATTTTGACGCGCTGCGACTCGCCGCCGGACAATGTATCCGTCTCCCGATCAAGCGTCAAGTAGTCAAGCCCGATATCCACCAGATGCAGTAGCCGCTCCGTCAGCGATTTAACAATCGGCGCGGCGTTCGCGTTGTCAATCTCCTGTATGACGCGGATAAGCTGTCCGACCTCCATGGAGGACATATCCGCAATGTTCCGCCCGTTGATCCGGCAGTTAAGCGCAGCCGGACTGAGTCTCGCGCCGCGGCAGCTGGGGCAGACACCCTCGGTGATGTACGGGGCGACGGTTTGTTGAGTGCGCTCGGAATACGTTTTCAGATCCCGTTTGATGTACTTATTGGTAAACTTCTCGACGCAGCCTTCCACCGTAAGGTTCACAGTCTTCCCGCCGAACTGCACCGCCACTTTCCTTGCCTTTCCGTACAGCAGCTGTTCCAATTTCTCCTCCGGATATTCGTTTAGCTTCTGGTCAAGATCAAAAATCCCCAACTGCACGATCAGGTTCCAATCCATACTGCCAACCGTATAGCCCGGCAGCAGGATCGCCCCTTCATTCAACGATTTTGTCATATCCACCGCTTTCTTGATGTCGACGCCAAGACTGCGTCCGATCCCGTTGCAATGAGGACACATGCCTTGCGGATCGTTAAACGAAAACATGGATGCAGGTCCGACATAGGGCTGGCCCACCCTGGAAAAAAGCAACCGGACAAGCGGCGAAATATCGGTAATCGTGCCCATCGTCGAATGAGATCCGCCGCCCAGCCGCTTTTGATCCACAATCACAGCCATGCTCAAGTTTTCGATCGCATCCGCGTCCGGCTGCGGTATGTGCGGCAAAAAAGTGCGGACGAACATGCTGAAGTTTTCGTTCAGCAGGCGCTGAGATTCGGCGGCGATCGTATCGAAAACGATTGATGACTTGCCGGAACCCGATACGCCGGTAAAAACGGTAATTTTGCGCTTGGGAATGCGCAATGATACATTTTTCAGGTTATTCTCCCTGGCGCCGCGAATTTCAATAAATTCCTGGGACATAAATACCTTCCTTTACCCATATTTTTGAACCCGATCAGATCAATCGCAACAGCAAGTATACTCGCGGCAAAAAGGCCCGCTGCAACGGTGCGCAGGCCTATTGTTCTTCCGCGGGCACAAGTACATTATTTGCCGTTTGCCTGCATTGTTATGGAAACTTTTCGCTCTTGCTGATTCCAGGCGATTTTTGCCCCTAATGATTCACTGAAGAAACGTGCTGGCAGATATGAAATATTATAGTTGATAAAAGGTTTATTCTGCAAAATAATTTGCCCGCCGTTCAAATCCGTCACGCCGGTTCTGTAGTTAACGCTGATCGTAACGGGGCTTTTATCGGGTTGTTCCATTGCGACAGTTGCCACTTTCGTATCATTATTCCACGTAATTTCCGCACCCAAATCTTCGAAGATTGATCGGATGGGGACAAAAATACGATCGTTCTTCATGATAGCGCCATTGCTTAATTGAACCGCTTTGCCATTTAACTCGACTGTGATCGGCGGTTGAACCGGCACGGGTTGGTTATACGAAAAAACGAAATCGCCATAGCCCAGATCTGCATACTTATTGACGCCCCATCCCCAGAGAGAGCCATCATTTTTTTGCATGATGATATGACGGTCGCCTATTTGAACCGATACCACATCCGAAGCGATGCGGGTAAATTTGGGATTGCTCGGCATCGTTTCGCCTTCAAATGACGTAATGTAAAGACTGCCATCCCCGGTGTACACAACGATAGAACGCCATATTAAAAATGCATCTTGCACATCGCCGATTGAACGAATCAGAATCGGTTCGGGCTGCTCGTGATAAAACGTACCGTCCGAATATCCGGTTAGCGTTGCCCCCCAAAACCACAAACGGGATTGGCCGTCGATCGCCAAATTCGTACTGTATCCCGTGTAAATCTTTTTGATATGTTCCAATCCCGCTATTTTTGTCAAGATTTTTCCCGCAGACTTGTCTTCGTCAGTATATGTTTGCTTGTAATCATTCGGCCATGCCCAAACAGTCCCGTCGTCTTTCAGGACGAAATTTTCCTCGATGTCTGCGACATTGCGCAAATCGGGCACAAGTTCAAAAGTTTGCCAGGAATCCTGGCTTTTCATAACGGTGCCATCCTGCTTCAAGAAAAGCCACACACTTTTTCCATCCCTATAGCTGTAGTATTGCGAAATATCCCGCACATTTCCGATATTCGGCAGCAATCTGGCTTGCAGCTTATCCTGGCCAAACCGCTCAGGCGTCGGCAACGCAAAAACGTTGCCCGCACTATCGAGAATCAGCGGTTCATGATAACTGGAAGCTATTGCATTCGAGATTCCTTGCACAGGATACACATGAACTTTGGGGGAAAACGGGAGCTTTTCCCACCGCCAAACGGTTCCATCCGACTTCACCGCATAATTTCGGCCGAAAGACGATGAAACATCCGTTAATCCGGTAATTTGGGTAGGAACCGAAAAAAACGAATTGCCCCACACCCAATAAGAACCGTCCGATTTTGTCAATGAATTGGCGGCGAAGTTTTGAATATCGGTCAAACCGGATGCCGCGGCGGCGCCGGAAACAGTGCTCGACAATAAAAAAACGGCAATGCAGATCAAAATGCGCCTCATGGAAACACTCCTTTAACCCGCGATAATCTCTTCTGTATGTTATACTCATGCATGTGGTTAGACGCAATCGATTATAAAAAGGTTTCGGCGAACCGCGAACGAAGTAAAGTATTGCTAAGGAGGGAGAATGTTGAATAACCGGGCAAAAAGTGAAAGTTTCGCAAGGCTGGTCGGCCTTTTTCTTGGTATCGTTCTTGTAACGATAATGGCATTTTATTTGTTAACGGCCTTAATAAATCCAGTGGGCAATAGCGGAATGGCTATCGTGATTTTAATCATTATTTCTCTTCAAATCTCTTTTATCTCGGCATATGTAATCATAAAATTAAAAAAATGATTTTACCCAACCATTATTATGATTTGGCTTATGAAACTCGGTCAGTTTGTTGGCTTACGGTTTTGATATGGACTTTCGGGTCTAACGGGCGTGGCAGAGGCTATTTTGGGTTTTACGCCCGGTTTTCCAGTTTAACGGACGTATGTGCGCTTATTTTAGCACTTTGTACGGTATTCAGGTAAAAAAATGGCGAATAGCCGCTGTGGCGCCTGTTACATTTTTTGCTCAGCCTTTTTCCCGCAAATAGCCTCTGCTACGTCCGTTAGCGTTGCGCAGTTCCCGCATGGAGTAAATTTTGAAGTTTAATGTCCGATAAAATTCTGTGACCGGTTCTGCTTGATCCGCATGATTAAGTTTTTTCGCATGATTTCGTCACTGTTCGAGTTAAAATGACCTCCGCTTATGCTCCCGCCCCAGAAGGCCCCGATTTGAATTGGCAAAATTAAAATAAGTAACTGAAACCCAAAACGAAGCTGAAAAGCGAAGCCGCATATACCGTAGCCGGAAACGCCAGACGCAATTTCCGTGACAGATCGTGCATCCACACGCCGACCAAAGCCAATAAAATATGCGTAATCAACAATCCCAGACTGAACACCGCGACCACAACCAGACCATGGTTCTTTGCAGTCATGCCGGCAACTGTCGTAAACAACAATAGCTGAGTTGGGGTTTCCGCTCCGATCCCATGGATGAGGCCGATAATGAACACGTTCCGGCGATTGAACGTGAACGGCCCATTCCGATTTCCGCTCAACTTTCGGAAAATCGTGATCCCGCGGCTGAGATTCGCTTTTTTCCCATTTCTACGGCTTATAAGCATGAGGATTGCCATGAAGATCAGGGTCAAGCCGATCACCTTGCCCATCGCGTTGTCGGCCCAAACCGGGATGCTCCAGGCAAATAAAATAATGCTGAATCCCAGCATACATACGACCGCTTCGTGACCGCCCGCATACCACAAGGAGAGCTTCATCCGTTCTTTTTTCGTGCCGGGACAGCCCCCCGTAATGTCCGTCAGCGCCGCAACGTGATCGATGTCCAACCCGTGACGCAAACCGAGCAGCAGGGATAACGTTAGAGCCCCTATGAATTCCAATCCGATCCGCTCCCTACGCTTCCTTTGCGCGCCTCCCGATAGACCGTTTCCAAAGGGACGCCCGAAGAACGCGCCGCTTGCGCGACGTCTTCGTATTCCGGGGATTCTTTGACCAGACGGTCCCCGTCGTAAGCCTGTTTGATCCGGATCGTTCCGTATTTCGTATGGGCTTCCACCCATTTGCGCGCAAGCGCCCGACGTTTCATTTCAGCCCGGCGCACGCCAAAGGTCGAAGTTTCCGAGAACAATATCCCTTCGCATCGCCCGCATGCCTCATGGCTGCAAAGGACGGTGATCAAGACGCCGGGCCGGTTTTTCTTCATATAAATCGGCGTATAGTAGACATCGAGAGCTCCTGCCGCAAAAAGCCGATCCATCACATAGCCAAGCGTTTCGCCTCGCATGTCATCCACCTGGGTTTCCAATACAATGATCGATTCCAAGGGACTTTTTTCCGTCTCCCGTGAAATCAACATGGCTCGCAGTACGTTCGGATGTTCAAAATCCTTCGTGCCGGCGCCGTACCCGATTTTTTCGACCGTCCCGGCGGGAATGGAACCGAAACCGGAGGCCAATGCCTTGACGATGCCGGCGCCGGTCGGCGTGGTCAATTCGCCCGGAGCAGTGAACGACGACAAAGGCACCCCGACTAAAATTTCCGCGGTCGCAGGGGCCGGAATCGGATAGACGCCGTGCGCCATGCGCACCCTTCCGCTCCCAACGGGAACGGGGGAAACGATCGTTTCATCGACTCCCAAGCTTTCCAAAGCGAGGCAGACACCGATTATATCCAAAATCGAATCCATTGCGCCCACTTCGTGAAAATGCACTTTATCGGGATCCACGCCGTGGATCTTTCCCTCCGCATCGGCGATAACCCGAAAGATGGATTGACTTCTCGCTTTCACCCGTTCGGGAAGCGAAGAGTTTGCAATCATCCGCAAGATATTTGCCGCGCTTCGATGCTCATGATGATGCTGCACATGTTCATGGTGGTGGTAATGGTCACGTTCGTGGTTGCGGTCATCATGACCGTGATGATGGTGGTGATCATGATGATGATGATGTGCGTCTGATCCGGCAAAATGAAGTTTCAGCCATTTGGCGGAAATCCCCCTCCGCGTGACGGGCACAAATTCCATCGTGAACGAATCGATCGGAAGCGCCGATAAGTGCCTGATGATATAGTCGGGATCAGCCCCCAGGTCAACCAGGGCAGACAAAGCCATGTCTCCCGCAATTCCCGATACGCAATCCAAATAAAGGGTTCTCATCGTTTGCCCGCCTCCGCTACAAGTTGAAGAATAACAGCCGCTTGATACGCTCCGCCGAAACCGTTATCGATATTTACCACCGAAACCCCCGATGCGCATGAAGTTAGCATCGCCATCATCGTGGTCAATCCCTGCAAATTGGCGCCATAGCCGACCGATGTCGGGACGGCAATGACCGGCCTCCGGACAAGCCCTCCCACTACGCTCGCCAACGCTCCTTCCATGCCCGCAACCACAATAACCACCGATGCCTCTTGAAGCCTGTCCAACTGGGCCAATAGACGATGGATTCCCGCAACGCCTACGTCATAAATACGGTCTACCTCACAGCCCATCCATTCGGCAGTTCCCGCCGCCTCTTCCGCTACCGGAATATCGGATGTCCCGCCGGTGAGGATGGCCACCTTGCCCGGAAGCTTTTTCGGGCTCTTTCCGTAACGAATCAAACGGGACGTTGCGTCATATTCAACTGCAGAATACATTTTGGCGATCCGCTCCGCCATTTCCCTGGTCGCTCTCGTGACCAGAGCGCGGCCATGGGTCTTAACAAGCCTGGTGAAGATAATCTCCACTTGATCTGTCGTTTTGCCCAGCCCGAAC
>DASVDB010000172.1 GCA_036381315.1 Bacilli bacterium
TATCGACAACCGCTTCTATAACCTGATCCGTTTTCCTGACCGTGACCGCGCCGGACTCGGCCCAAGCACCGGAATTGCAGTGATATAAAGTACCATTTTCAACTTTATCATCAATTCCGCCGGAATCCGCCCAAATTGAAATGTTGCAACCGGTGCTCGTATTGTTGTCGCTATCGATAAAGAAGATTCCCGAGTCAGTCAAATTGTTTCCTCTAATGTTTATATAAAGTTTGTTGTCTTTTTGCACGGATTTCAAATACGTTAACAGATTGGCGCTCACCGCCGAATCATGGTTGATTGCGCTCCATTCGTCCGGAGAGCCGGAGAAAGGATCGGTTTCCGGTTCGGCAGCGTTTATTGGGGGCGCGGAGACGAAGTATGACAGGACCAATAATAAGGCTAAAACAGAAATAAAAAACTTGTTTTTCCTTTTGGTTTTGGACATTTCATCATCACCCTTGCTTTTCACACGATATAAAGAAGATCAGAGAAAGTTCCCTGATCTTCCGCCGTGACTATAATCGGAACAGTAGGTTATTTTCCGTAAAGCGTCTTGACCTCGTTGACAGCCGCGTCCAGATCGCCTTTCCCCGACAAGGGAAGCGCCAGTTTCTGCGGAATAATATCCCACAGCAATTTGTCCTTGCCGTCAAAGAACGGGGCCGTAATCGAAAACTTTTGCGCATCGATGAACGTTTGCTTGTTGTAACCGTCGTCAATGCCAAGATAGGTCGCCGCCGCCTGCATATTGGCGGGAATCGATTGTCCCTGTTTCGCCAGGGCGATTTGCCCTTCCGGCCCCGCCAGCCAGCTTAACAGCGCCCATGCCGCCTTTTCATTTTTGGTATAAGGACTCATCGCGTTGCCCGCAACTTGCACAACCGTTTTGGTTTCCTTGAATTTTGGCGGCAAAACGGTATCGAAGTTGATGTTGGCCTTCTTGAATTCCGCCGCCGACCAGCTGCCCGCGAAACTCATGGCTACTTTTCCGGTTGCCAACGTCAGGAACGGATCTTTCGCCAACGATTGGCTTTGGCTGACGGTAGGCGTTACATGATGCCGGGCGACCAGGTCGCGGAAAAATTGCAGCACTTCTTTCGCTTCAGGCGTATCGAGCGCCAACGATTGATCGTCGTTGACCAGTTTCGCGCCGTTTGACCAAAGTTCGGGCTCCAGAACGGAATCCGAAGAACCGGCCGCATCAACCGTAAGTCCCCACTGCACGACATTTTGCGGATCAAATCCCGGTTCGGAAGCGTTTTTTCCGTTTTTGTCAAGCGTCATTTTCTTGGCGATGTCCAGCGCTTCCTCCCAGGTCATCTCGTGTCCGGGATACGGCGCCCCCGCAGGATTGGTTTTCGGATCGTCAAACAGCCCTTTATTGTAGTATAATACAATTGTATTGGCGTCGCGGGGCAACGAATATTGCTTGCCATCCACTTGATGCGCGGCAAGAACGCCCGGGGCGAAATCAGCCGTGTTGAAATTGCTTTCCTTTATCAGATCCGTCAAATCTTTCAATGCGCCCAATTTCGCGTATTTATCCACATATGCGTAGCTGATTTTGAACACGTCGGGTAAATCCTTCGACGCGGCCTGCGCTGTCAAAGCCGTCCAGTATGTGCCCCAATCCTTGCTGACGACTTCAACTTCAATTTTGGGATACTTTTCGCTGAATGCCTTCAACAATTCTTTTGTTTGTTCCGTTTCTACCGCAGTCCCCCACTGCGAGTAGACAACTTTACCCGAGATCTCCTCATCTCCGGCATTCGCAGATGCCGCCGGCGTCGCTTCCGCAGCATCCGGCGGAGATGAGGACGCTTCTCCCCCATTTTCGCCCTTTGCACAGGCGGATAGAATGAGTGCGCTTACGAGACATAATGAAAATACCACTGACAACCACTTTTTCATTTGGCAAACCCTCCTTATTTTTATCACTTGCAACTTTCCTTGCTTTCCCGCCAACCTGCGATTTTTATTTATTGCTTGATGCCAGTAAGCACCACCCCCTCAATAAAGAACCGCTGCGCAAAAAAGTAAATGACGCCAATCGGCAGCAAGGCGATAAAGGACCCTGCAGCCAAAACGGGAAAATCCTGCGAGTGCTGCCCCATGATCATTTGCAGGCCAACACTTAACGTTTGCAGCTTTTCCGATTGAATAAAAATCAGCGGCGAGAAAAAGTCGATCCAGGAAAAAACGAACGCAAAAATAAAACCGGTAACCAGAATCGGACCCGAAAGCGGCATGATGACTCTTCTGTAGATGGTCCAGTATCCGCCGCCGTCCATATGCGTCGCTTCATCCAATTCCCGCGGAATCGTCATGAAAAATTGCCGGAACAGAAAAATAAAATACGGATTGGCCAAAATTCCCGGCACGATGAGCGGCAGCCAGGTGTTATACCACCCGATATGCTGATACAGGATATACAGCGGAATCAGGGTAATTTGCGACGGAATCATCAAGGTAGCGAGCACCACCACAAACACAACCCCTCTTGAACGCGCTTTCATGCGGGCGAAACCGAAGGCGATCAAAGAGCTGGAGAGCATCGTACCTACGCCAACCGTCCCGGCGATGACAAACGAATTCAAAATCCAGCGCGGCATCAGCGGCATCGTATCAAACAATCGGTAAAAGGCGCTCAACGTAACCGGATTCGGCAAAAATTCGGGCGGAAACTTGTACGTTTGCCCTTCCGTTTTCAGCATGGTCGAAATCAGCCACAGCAACGGACCGATAAAGCCCGCCAACACCACTAGCAAAATCGCATATTGCAAAAATCTTTTGGAAAGCTTGCCGGAATTCGTCATGTCGCATCAGTTTCCTTTCCCCGCTTCATAATAAACCCACCTGTTGGAGGACCATAACAAGCCGATGGTGATGATCAGAATGACGACAAAAAGCACCCAGGATTGCGCCATGGCATAACCGAAATCAAGGTCGCGAAAAGCGGTTTGGTATGTATTGAACATATAGGTTTGGGAAGCGTAGTTCGGCCCTCCGCGATTCAGCAGCATGGATTCGGTAAACATTTGAAAATAGTAGATGACTTGCATCACCAGGGTAAAAAAGATGGACGGCGTAAGCATCGGCAGCGTGATGGTAAAAAAACTGCGCACGCTTCCCGCTCCGTCAATCTTTGCCGCTTCGTACAGGTGCCGCGGAATCCCTTTTAAACCCGCCAAAAAAATGAGCACCGCGCCGCCCGACATCCACATGCCGATCGTGACGATTATCGGTTTGACCAAATTTTCCGTCCCCAGCCAATCGATTTTATCGAACCCGACCAACATCAATAACTGATTGATCATTCCGTTATCCGTGCCGAACAATATTCTCCACAAAATAACGGTGGCGACTGGCGGCACAAGATAGGGCAAGTAATAGATGGTGCGGAAAAAACGGATGCCTTTGACTTCAATATTCAAAAGTGCGGCGACGAGGATTTGGAAGCAAACGGTTACAGGAACACCCACAAAGACAAAAAACAAGGTGTTTGACAGACTCTTCAGATAAATTTTGTCATGAAGCAAATTTTTGTAATTTTCCAGGCCAAGCCAGTTCGGCGAAGTGATCGCGTTATAATCGGCGAAGCTGTAAATCAGGCTGGTTAACGCGGGCCCGATGAAAAAAGCCAGAAATCCCGCAACCCACGGCAAAATAAAAAGATAAAACTTGAGCTCCTCTTTCCATCCGGAAGCTGTCATATGTTCACCACCCATCGTTTTTCTTGCTGCTTTTTACAGTTCGTCAATATAAACATATCTTTCTTCCCTGATCGATTTTTCCGCGGCAAGGGCGATGAGCAGCGCTTCCTTGCCCACCTCGCCGGATACAAACGGGGCCTTTCCCGTGCGAATACTTTCCAGAAACGCGTAACGTTGCTTCTGGCTGCCGATATGCCCGTCGTTTACTTTGTCGGTTAGCGTATCGACGTTTATTAATTCTTTCGTAAAATTCTCGCCGCCAAAGATTTCTAAGGTTTTGTCATCCTTGGCCAGCATTTGCCCGCCATTGTCCCCGATCAACCCGATTTCAATTCCATCGCTCATCAAATTTTTCGGCTTGAGATACATGCACAGGCCCAAATTCGCTTTGCTGCCGTTCTCATAATCGACGGTCACCCACGCATGATCAATCACCGTACTGTGACTGATATTTTTTGGGTCGTAATGGGTGTAGGAGTTCGTAATCAGGCAATCTTTTCCGTATCGGATCACATGCTGCCCCCCCGACGCAAACACCCGCTTTGCTTTTGCGCCAATCATCCAGTTGAAAATGTCGAAATGATGGCAATCCTTTTCCACGAGCGTTCCGCCGGATTTGTCCTGCTCGTAAAACCAGTCCGCGGGCGGAAACGGATCGCGGAATTCCTTGCACCACATTAATGTGACATTCCCCACTCTCCCCGATTTCACCTCTTTTGCCATCCGGTTGTACAAATTGGAATAGCGGTACACCAAGCCGATCTGCAGCACCCTGTTCGCTTTCTCCGCCGCTAACAAAATGGCATCGCAGTCCTCTTTGCAGGATGCGACGGGCTTTTCCAGTAACACATGCTTTCCTTTTTCCAAAAACGGAATCGTCGCGTCTTTGTGCATATAGTTGGGAACGCTGACCACAACCGCGTCGTAATCGTCATGTTCCAACAGCGCCCTGTAATCGCGGCAAATGCGCGGGTTATTTCGGCGAACATATTTCATCGCTCTGTCCACATTTTTTTCGTGCGGATCGGCAATCCAAACGATTTCGCATTCTTCAATTTGGTCAAATCCGCATAAATGACCCGTTCCCATGTCTCCTACTCCTACGAATGCCAGCCTTGTCTTGGCCATTTATTAATCCTCCTTCGATGTATCGATGTTGGAATGAATAGTGCAAAGCGGTTAATCCAAATTAAATTATTTTTTACCCAAATAATATATTATTTTTGCGCCAAATTTATGATTCCATATTATCGCTGCGCCTATTTTTTGTCAATTACTTTTTTGCGCAATATTTTTTTGCTAATGTAAAAAGATCATGGTTTCAATTAAACTGATATTAGTTCAAACAATGGTGGGGGAACCTGCATGTTGCTGCAAGCTACTGGAATATCAAAATCTTTCGGCTCAGCGCAAATTTTATCCAATATCACCTTACAAATCCGCGAAAAAGAACGTATCGGCATGGTCGGCGCAAACGGCGCCGGAAAATCGACGCTGTTAAAAATACTGGCCGGAGAGCTCGCCTGCGATGCGGGCGAAATCCATAAAGCAAAACAGCTGCGCATCGGTTATCTGGCGCAAAACACGGGGACTGTTTCGCAGGGAACGCTGTGGGAAGAGCTTGCCGGCGTTTTTTCGGATCTGCGGGAAATGGAACGGGAATTGCGCGATTTGGAAAACAAAATTGCCGACCCGGCCCTGTTTGCGGATGCGGCAAGCCACGAAACGGCCATGCGCAAATATGCGGAGTTGGCGGAAACTTTCCGGGAAAGCGGCGGCTATGCCGTCGACGCGAAAATTCGCGGCGTGTTGCACGGAATGGGCTTTGCCGAAACGGACCCGGACACGGCGGTCAAAAATTTGAGCGGCGGGCAGAAGACACGCCTGGCTTTGGCCAAATTGCTGCTGCAGGAACCCGATCTGCTCATTCTTGACGAGCCGACGAACCATTTGGACATTCCCGCGCTAACCTGGCTGGAACATTATTTGCGGGCTTACCGCGGGGCGATGCTCATCGTTTCGCACGACCGTTACTTTCTGGACGCCGTCGTCGAGACGATCATCGAGATTGAACGCGCGTCGGCCAAACAATACAGCGGCAATTACAGCAAATACATCGCGTTGAAAGCCGCCGATTATGAAGCGGAAATGAAGCGGTATGAGAAACAGCAGGACGAAATCGCGCGAATGGAAGACTTTATACGCCGCAATATCGTTCGCGCGTCGACAACCAGGCGGGCGCAAAGCAGGCGCAAAATGCTGGAACGCATGGATGTGCTAGAGAGACCAAAAGGCGACTTGAAGAAGGCCCGGTTCGCGTTCGATTTTGACCGTGCCACCGGAAAAAACGTATTGGAGGTAAGCAACCTGGCGGGCGGTTACGACAGGGGAACCATTTTCCGGGGTATTGATCTGCATCTGCAGCGCGGGGAGACGGTCGCTTTGATCGGACCAAACGGCGTCGGCAAATCAACGCTACTAAAAATCCTTGCCGGCAAAATTACGCCCTTGACCGGCAATGTCGTCTGGGGTGCCAATGTGCGGCTCGGCTACTACGATCAGGAGCTCGAGCAATTGACGCCGGCAAATACGGTGCTGGAGGAAGTCTGGAATGACTTCCCCCGGCTGGAAGAAGTCAAAATCCGCACGGTTTTGGGCGGGTTTCTGTTCAGCGGCGACGATGTGAAAAAAAGAATCGCCGATTTGAGCGGCGGCGAAAAAGCGCGCGTATCGCTGGCGAAATTGATGCTGAAGCGGGCAAATGTGCTCATCCTGGACGAACCGACAAACCATTTGGATCTGTTCAGCAAAGAGGTGCTGGAGTCGGCGCTGCTTGAGTTTACCGGAACTCTGCTGTTTGTTTCGCACGACCGGTACTTTCTCAATAAAATGGCGGAGCGGATTATTGAATTGTCTCCGGATGGGGCACAACATTTCCTGGGAAATTATGATGATTATGTGGACAAGAAGAAGGAGCTTGCCGCCGTAGCCGTTGCTGGTACTGGCGCCGTTGCCGGTACTGTTGCCGGGGCTTTTGCCGGTTCAAGCGCCGTTGCCGGTACTGTTGCTGGTACTGATGCGGGAAAACACCCGGGCGACAAGACACAGCATGGTGCGGCGGGACCGGTCAAGACCGATTATGACGCGGAAAAACGATCGAAGCAGGAAGAACGCGGCAGGATGCGGAAAATCGAAGCGCTGGAACAGGAGATTTCCGCGTTGGAACAGCAGATCAACCAATTGCAAAACGAACTTGCGCTGCCCGAAGTGTACCAGGATTACATCGCCGTGCAACAAAAGCAAGCGGAAATCGCGGAAAAGAACGCCGCGCTCGAACGGTGTTACGCCGAGTGGGAGAAGCTGCAAGAGCGCATGTAGGGCGGAAGCGGTGGCGTCGCCCCCGCTCGCGTGGAAGCGCTAACGCCCTGCAGCGACTACGCAGCGGGCTCGGTAGTGTCTCATCCGCGCGCGGTAGCGCTATCGCTCTGCGGCGATTCCCACTGTGGGCCCGGTTGTGTCACGCCCGCTCGGGCAGTTGCGCATACACATTGCGATGATTCTGTAACGGTCGCCAGTGACGTTAATGTGCGACTTTTCTTGATGTTAAGATTCTAACGGACGACATAGCGCCTATTTGCCCATTTTCTTTGTTTTTAGGCCGAATTTCGGCAAATAGCGTCTCCTGCGTCCGTTAAAATTTCAATCCCCCGTTTTTTTGCAAAATAGCCGCAAATACGACCGTTACAGCAAATTCGGAACGAATTTGCACCAGCGTTCACGGTTGCTGTTGAGGCCAACCTCATGGGCGCTAAAGCTTATGATGGCCCGGACTGGCGGAAAGTTCCGCAAGCCTGATCATCAGCATCGGTGCGGCTGTATAGACAATCATCGTGGCCGCGGCAACGATTCCCGAATCGTTTACCGCCAACGCAACAAGCGCGCCGACTGAAGTAGCGAAGAATCCGTACATCATGATCGGATGAACGTTCTGCCAGGTGCGGAAAATGCCGCGCGGCCGGATGAACAGCATCACCATCACGAAGAGGCTTGTGATCAGCACTTTACTCCAGGATGAAACGCCGATCAATTGCCAGTTCATGCTTAGCTTGCGAATGATCATGTTGCCGATCAACTGCAGATTTCCTGCTCCCAATGCGGACATGGCCCGCCCGATGTGGCTTGTTTGGGCGCCGCCACGAAACAGTAATCCGTTCAGCACAAACAATACGACGAGCGCCGCCGCTATCAACAAGATAATAGCCAGCAACAGCATTCGAATGGAAACGGCATGCTCCGGATTTTCCCGATAGAGCCGCAGCGCAAACAAACCGAACGCCGCACAAGCGGTTATGGCCCCTCCCGCATTTGTGCCCATGGTCGGCATCGCCAAATAGACGATAATCCCAACTAAGACAAGCATCGCAAACAGCTTAATACCGGGCGCCAGCGACCGGTTTCGCTCCGTCAACAGATGCAAACCCGAGGATACGCCCAATAAAGCGGCGCCGATCAAAACGCCCATCAAATCATTGCCGATACCGTAATAGCGGGCGCCGATCATCGGGTCGTAGCCTAACACCGAATGCCTCATGCCCGTCGCGCCAGCAAGCCCGTCAACAAGCAAACACAAAGCGGTCACCGCGCCGATGATGAACAGGCTCCGCCATAACCGCAACCGATACAGCGCAAGCACGCTCACGATGACGCCGCTGAAAAAAAGCCCGAGCATTATCGCCGGCGGCGCTTGCACCCAGTACCCTGTCAGCACCAGCCAGAGCGGGCACAACAGCACGATCAGCAAAATGAACTTCATCCAAGCGGCCATCCTTGCCCATTTCAGCAAAACCGCCACAAGCCCCAAGAGCAACGCCACAATCTCAAAAATAACCATCGGATATAAAATCTGCGGCCGCAATTTATAGACTTTTTGCGCGGATGACACAACCGTCAGCAATTCGGTTAACTGGTCTTTGCCGTCCGGTACGGGAACACGCCTGATCAGGCCGCCCTGCATATTCGTGCCGGATGTAAGTTGAAAAGCCGCCAAAAAGGTGGGGGCAAGATCAAAATTCGCCACGATCCCCGGCTGTCTCGTGGTCGCCGAAGTGAGCAACCCGTATTCTCCTGCGCGAACATGCAACAAGGGGCCAAACAGCAATTTTTCCCGTTGCGCATCGGCGCTCACCTGCGGCGATAAAATCCACAGTTCGACAAAATTCGGACGCTTTTGCACAAGCCCGGCTAACTTGCCTAAAAATGCGTCGATTTCCCGCATGATTTTATTTTTTTCCGCGGCAAAAACATCCGGGGCATAGCGTTCTTTTTCCGCATAAAGCCTGGACAAATCCCCCAATTCCAATAAAACCGCGGCGGGCGTTTGCACCGCTTGCAGTTGCTTAAGCAAAAAATTGTAATCTGTCCGCACATGCGCCGGCCTGGTGGGGTCGGATCTGACCGCGTGCCCGCCGATATCTCCAAATTCGACCAAACCGCTTTTGTCCATCAGCATCAATGGAGCGTAACGCTTTTCTTTCAGCGCATTTTGTTCGTCGGTAACAGCCGTATTGGGCATGTCGCTCTCATCGGCATTGCCGAATACATATGTATGAACGCCCGCTTGCCGCAGCATCTCCCCCAACAAGCCGGGCTCAGCGCCATACGCCAGTGCATCGTTCATATGGCGGATTGCCGCCACTTCCGGAAAAATGACCGCCGCGTCGCGCGGTAATTTTCCCTGATAACGCTCGTATTTCTGCAGCGCCTGTCGCCCGGATGGAAAAATGTTTGCCATATATGCCTGGATTTGCGAATCGCTGACGGCGGGTTTTCCCGCTCCGAAAGTGGCATAGCTGTCTTCAAGCCCTTTTGTCGGCGTACGAATGTTCATGGCCGCAATGGCGCCGTTGTTCGCCAGCTTCGCCAGATTCGGCGCCGCCTTCAGCGCTTGCGGCTGGAGGTCGGCAAACGAGAGTCCCGGCACGGATACGATGAGGAGCATATGACCGTTGCCGGTATCCTCTTCGGCGAACGCGCTTTTTGTCGAAAAAAACGCGGCGCCCGCTATGGCAACGATTGCGGCAACTGCAAAGGCGATTCGAACAAAGGGCCGGGCATGGCGATGGAACACTTTTTTCCCCCATTTCTACGGCTTAGTATGCTGTGTTATCCATCCTCTCCTTATAGGTATATTGTCATACACAACGATAATCACAGTATCCACAATTTTATCCACAGCGAACCGTCGCAAAATCTGCCGAATTGCTTGTCGATTGAAGGCGGCGCCGCAAGTTATCCACCATATCCACAAGAGCTGTTGAAAACTTTATTCTGTTTTTCATCACAGTTTCGGTACAGCGGATGTATAGAAAAACAGCGTTTATCCCCATTATGCACATAGGCTGTGGATAACTTTTTCCACATGGGACAAAAGTATGATGTTTGGTTCAATCCAACCGATGCACGCCGGTCCGCTTTAACGCGCTGCCCAGTATGTTGATAGGAACGTCCGCTTGCTTGATGACGCCATTGGCATATTCCGCTTTGAAATGCACCGGCATGACGCCTTTTTGCAGCCCTTCCGTAAGCGACACCAGCCGATCGTCGTAGATTTCTCCCCGGTAAACGGTTGGATCGTCGTCCGAAGCCGACAAGTCGGCATAAACGGTCAACCGGCTGCCATCAAGCGCGATCTCGTCGATCCATGCCGTCACGTTTTTGACAGGAGCGGCGGACACGCGCGCTACCGCCAAAATCTTCTCCCCAGCGAAGAAGTCAAGCGGTGCGGCTGTCGTGTTGTGTCCTTTTTGCACATGGTAATCCAGCCAGAGATCGGTGTGCATAACTTGCGGCTCGATGATCAGCGCTTGGACGGGCACGGTTTTTTGCGCCGCGGTTGTGGTATAGCCGTCGGTAGCGGTTAATGTGACGGAATAATTGCCCGGTTGCGCGGAGGGAATCGCTACCGTATCTCCGGTGTACGATAACGTTTGCCCGTTCGGAAATCGAATTTGCCATCGCAGCGAAAGCGCGTCGCCGTCGGGATCGGTTGATGTGTTGAAAAGCACAAGCGTATCCCCTTCCCACACCGGATTCGGGCTCCACGTGAAGTCCGCCGCCGGTGCGCGGTTAAGCACCGTTACTTGCTTGACGACCTGCGCGGATTGTCCTTTGGAATCGGTCACCACCTGGCGGATTTCCATCACGCCAATGGAGTTAAAGGTTTTCTCCCATGCACCGCGGCTTGTGCTTTGCAGCGTTTCCGCATCCCCGGTCGTAACATTGCGGATGTAGTATTCATGTTTCAGGTTTGCCGCCGCTCCGTCTTCCGGGTCGCTTGCTGTGGAAACGATGCTGACGGGTACGCCTCGGTAGGTCGTGGTTGGCGTAACGGTAAAGCCGGCTGTCGGCGGCTGGTCGGGCGGCGTGATTTTGTTTACGGTAAACGTCTGTTCGTTCCAGTTGCTCCAGGCGCCGTATTCGTCTTTCACCGCAAGTCCGACGGTATATGTTCCGGTTTCCTGCGGAGTGACGAGTTTTTGCTGCACCGTGGTGCCGGATGGCGTGACGTAATAATATTTGCGCTCCAGGATACCCCGCGTCGCCTTGTAGTCGATGCCGGTATCTTCGGTGCTGTAAATCGTGGGCGACGCCCAGCGGTCGGGATCATAACTCGTATCGTTCCAGACAACCGTGCCGTCTGCGGCCGCCGATAGTGAAAATTGCGCGACAGGACGGCGGTGAACGGTGATCATCTGGAAGTATTCGTTGGACCACTCGCGGTATTCGGCAAACGTGCCGTCCGGATACGGGTAATCGCTGTTTGGGTCATCCCGCGCTTTTAACGTCACTTTGTACAAGCCCACTTTATCGAACGAGAGAACAGGCGCGGTAAATGTTTTTCCATTCATCGCGGATAGTCCCTGGTTATTCAGAAACTTCGGCGTGTGCTCGATGCTCCATTGGTAATTTCCGGCCAACGGGTCGTTTTCCGGATCGGTAAACGCGATATTGCTGTACCTTACATCCGCCTTTGCCTCTCCCGCATCCCAAATGGCGTAGCTTGTCAGCCATTCTACATCCGGAGTGGAGAGCTGCTTTTGCGAAATGTTGCTAAATTGCACATACGGCTTGTCCGAAAACGGCCCAAACTTGCCGGAAGTAAACGTGCTGTCCGTGGCATTCAGGTACGGCGTGCCGTTCAAGTAAACTGCAATAACGCTCCCCTGCGTGGAAATCTTAAAGTTATAGGCTACGTTATCCTGGAAGGGGTAGGCAGAGCTTTTCAGCACCGTTCGTGCCCCGTTCACATACTTGGACAAGTACAGCGTGCTGCCGTCGGTTTCAACCGCATAGCGGTTTTTCGGGTCCGTCATCCGGAAGGAAAAACCGGCTAATTCCTTGTCATCTTTTGTAAACTTCATGCCTAAAGAAAATGTTAACACTGAATCGTCTAATACATTAGGAGAGACAAATTGTCCTAATGTTGTCCAATTATAAAGTTTTGGATCTGACGTTGGTGTTCCCTTTATTAGCCATACGCTAGTACCTAGCATATCTACCGGATTGCTATAAGTTTTTACACCTAGAAAAGCCAAATATAAGCCATCTCCAATATACATGCCTAATATAGCATTACTTGCAAATGATGCATACATCGTATTTGCCGAAAGGATTCCTCCACTGGGAGCGACCGGATCCAAACTATATTGAACGCCAGTGTTAGATTGTTCTACGACATATAAACCGGTACTTGAAGCTGTTCGATAACCATCAACAGTAAGAGTTCCTGTTACACCAGAATTTGAATACTGACCATCCTGATCAATATTCAAATTATTAGGCTCTATACCGGTAAAATTAAACGGAAAAGAAGATGACGCTCCTGTGTCCATATTAATAGCTTGTAAATATACTTTCACACTAAGTCCATCGGGTGAAAAACTCCTTACCAGTATTTGTCTAGATTCATTGTTAATGATTAAAAACTGTTTTTTATCTTCAGAATCACCGGTGTAATAACAAGAAAATTGATTTGAATAGCAAACAGGCCATTGCCCAGTCAAATGAGTGGTAAAAATACGATCTCCTGTTTCAATGTCAACTTTCTTAACATAATTATCCTTATAATTTCTCGCGTCATTGTTATATCCGCTGCTACAATCCATACAACGGAGAGAAACTTCTTGATAAAGATCACCTTCCGCGTCAATGTAATATTTAGTTAAAGGAATTTCCATAAAGGTCCGCATGGCGTTGTCAGGGGAATAATACATACTTTTTTCTATAATTGGAGCGATTGATTTAGATATTAAATGCCCTTTACGATCAAAAGTTAAAATCATATCATTAATGTTATAGGAGGTAGATCCTAATATAACAATTAAGTTATCCCCTGAAGGAATAAGCTGTTGAACAGGTCTGTTGGTAAAAAGTAATTTACTATCTAAAGAACTAGCAATTTTTTGACCCGTAAATGCATCATATGACTCTACATTAAGTAATAAATCGTATGTTTCAGTAAAGCCTCCATATGATTCTTTTACAGCAACCTTGTGATCACCATCCGGTCTCCCCTTTAATGTAACCTTATATATGGTACGGTCTGCGACTGTAAAATCTGCCTTTGACCCCCAATCAGTTACCCTATCCGGATAATAACCCAAATATGGTGTCATTAAACTATCGTCAAAAGAAGTCTGATAAGATCGATATGCATTCCAATCGGAAAACACAAAGTAGTATGGTAAGTCTAAATAAATATCATCTGTTGCACTACTTCCAGTTGTTATAGCAAAGTCGTATGGATTCCCATTGACCCATATATGTTCAATCGTTGATCCATCCACTGGTGGATACAAAAAATTTAAATGATAATCCCCTATCTTGGATTTATTCATTGCAAGTAACTGTGTATGCCCATCACGCTGGAATTCAATGTATACATATCGCGAGTTCGTAAAAATATTCTTTATATTATCGAAACTGCTTTTATTTCCATTTACATGGAATACTTCCGTTGTTAATGAGTAATTCAAATTATTTAAACTTGATGGAAATGGCATAGGTTGAGCAGCATATGGCTTGTTGGGATCTATCGCTCGATATGGACTTATGCTATTTGCACCAAATCCGAAGTCAGTTTTAGCCAATAATGCATTTGCATATGGTCCGGACATACCAAATTGGAAAGTTGTAAAATCTATATCCTCTGCCTTCCTTCCCAATCCACCTGCTAGCTCACCATCTACTAGTGTCCATTTCGCATTTTTATTCTTAATCTGGCTAGTTGAATTAACAGCATATAAATCCCAATTCATAATTTGATTAGGCGTATAAATTACGCTGCTGTCCGGGTTCGGCTGCTCGTTCTTACCTTCCATCAAAAAGGAAACAGCCGGCGCTTGATTGATCACATCCAGCACTGCAACATCCTTCGCCGTTTTTCCGTAGTTTTCGATCGCCGTAATTTCGATTTGATATTTTCCGACTTTGGTTGGTTTTAGGCTTGCTTTTGTCATATCGCCGGGAAGGGCAACCCAGGCATCGTCAATGAATCCGTTGTTGTTCACATCGTACTTGTAGCGATAAGTAACGGATGTAATGATATCGCCATCCGGGCTGTATGATTTATTAAAGAAATCGTAAGTTTGGTTCCGAATCCCGAGCGGCGGCACATCCACTTTTGCGATTGGCGGTTCGTCCGGCAGCACAGTAAACGTTTTTGAGACGGGGTAAAGCGACTTCAAGCCAGCACTATCAAACACTTCCAACGTTACGATTTGCGGCCCGGGGGTCGTATATACGCTCTTTTTACCCGTCCAAATATCCTTGGAGTGGTCAATGGATCGCCCGATAGGGCTGTAGCTTTTATCACCGTTGATACCGTTTGGCGCAATCGGGTGGTTTTCCCTGATCACATCGGGTACTGTGATGACCGGAATCGGGTTCGGGTCAATTACGCTTACATTCGCCGTCGCGGTGTTGGTTGCGCCCCGGTCATCCACGACAGTTAACGTAATTTTCACCGATCCGGACCGATCATATCGTAAGGACAATGCGGAATCGTCGGCGTTCTGATAATCTGCGGCTGGTGAAACATTCCATGAAAAATCCACGATGCTGCCGTCCGGATCGTAAGACTGATCTCCGTAAGCCGTAAACATTGCACCAGTCGTTTGTGTCAAACCCACGTTTATTTTCGCAACCGGCGGCTCGTTCTCGCTGGGCGTCGGCGTGGGGGTCGGGGTGGGAGCGGGCGTCGGTGTCGGAGTAAGCGTAGGGGTCGGGGTTGGGTCCGGTTCCGTGATCGTTACAGTTGCCTCCCACTGCACAATAACCGGGAATACATAGGTGTAGCTGGGGCTCGCGCCGCAAGCGTTATCCACCTTGCCGGTCGCCGGGCTGCCGACGAGGGCGGTAATTTGCAGTTTGTCGCCCACCGGTGTAAAGACCGGGTTGGAGCCGACGGCAGCCTCTAGTACAGACGTATCAAGTGTAATGCCTCCGGCTTTGATGCGAATATCTGTAACCTCATCCGGTGCATACGGACCACCATCGCCATTCCAACTACCCGGTTTTCCAATGTTAAACAAAAAAGTAGCCGTCGTTCCTGCCGGTTTTCCGCCCGCATCGGCAGCGGTATAGAAACCGCCAAAAGAATCTTGTGTGCTCCAATGTCCATCCAAATGCTGGCACCAGTAGAAGCCAGGTGTGTTGGATGTATAGCCTGTCACGGTTATTTGACGAGTAGCCCCCTCAGCCGGTTGAATGTAAAGAAAATCCTGCAGCACGGAAAATAAAATCAACGCACATAGCAAAGCTGCTATTCGTTTATATCTCCGTCTGTTCATTTCCCATAGCCTCTTTCAATAATGCTTTTCTTGATTTCATTTTCGAATACCGGTATCTGGTAGTATTCCTTCCAATGACTGTATGCAGAGGAAACAGAGCAAGTATAGTCTTGGCCATAAATGTCCAACGAATCATTAATCGTTGAAGTAGAGAAAATTTCATAGGTTTTGTTGGCTTCAAGTATGATTAGTTTAACGGGACTATAACTTAAATACCCGAACTTCTCTTCTGCTGTCCTAAATGGTACGCCGTCAGAAGTACGAACTAACCCGTTGGGATACAGAAATGTTGAATAATTACCGCTATTCAAGGCAAATGAACTCTTGGTCTTAATCACAAACGACACCAGCATCAGCGCCTTCTGCTGTTTGATATAGTCATCGTTCTGGTTTTTCCGATCCCAGCGCAGCTTGCGGTCAAAGATGCTCGGTTCGCCCTCTACAGGTAACACATACACCCGGTTTAATCGAGCAGTATATTTATAGGTTTCCGCGATAACCGGATCTTTTTTGAAGTTCATGTACGGCTTGACGTAATCGGTGACCGTGGTGGCGTTGGTGCCGGTTTCGGCGACTTCCTTCAGTTCCTTTAACCCTCGGAAATGTTCCGGCGATTGCAACTGCACCTCCAACAAATTCTCGATCATCGTCACAGCTTCCGCTCTTGTCGCCGTTTTCTCAACGCCCAGCGAAAAATCCGGATAGCCGGACACAATCCCGGTACCGATCACCAAAGCTACATTGGGCACGTCTTCGGTTTTTATCTTTTTCCAGTCGATATAGGGAATGTCGCCATTATATAAACCGCTAAAAGCTTGCAGATAAGCATCATATGCCTTGTTGGTGGCAAGTCCTCTTGCCGAAAGACGCAAGATCTCCAAACGGCTGATATTGGCGTTATAATCGGCAAACTCCTCTTTATGCAACAGGCCCATTTCCAACGCCGCCGCCACATACGGTTGGTACCACGGCTTTCCGCCTTGGCTGTGCGGCAATTTTAGCGCATCCACCAGCATCTTGATAAACTCCGCGCGCGTCACCTGTTTATTAGGCTGAAACGTTCCGTCCGGAAAGCCCGACACATATCCTTTTTGTACGGCAAGCAGAATGGCGTTCTTAGCCCAATGGTTTGCGATATCGGAGAATGTTTTGCTTTCTTCCGTTGCCGCTTGCGCCGGTAAAATCGCTGTAAACAGCATGGCAAAGGTTGCGATCAAAAAAAACAATTTCCTCATTGTGCATTTCCCCTTCTTGAAAGAATTAAAAATACGATTAATGGTAGCCAAAACACGACGATAAACAGATGGACGTACAGCTTCCAGTTGCGAAATTCCGCTTCTTGCCGGATGATATCCCGCGTATCTGCTTGCGGCCTTTCCAACTCCTTTTGCCCGATCGCGTATTCCTCCGGTGTAAGAACGCCCTTCCACTTATCCGGGATACGAACCGATAGCACCCGATGTATCGCAGCGAAAAAATTGAGCCGCAAAGAAAACCGATAACAAGATATAGTACCGGAAACAACCAGATTGCCAGATCATTTCCTCAAATTTTGGATTTATGTACAAAGGATCGCTTACCTGTGGTGGGTTGGGGCATCCTTTTTTTCTTTTGTATAAGGCCTTTAGTTTTCGCGCTCCTTCTTGAAGCCTACTCTTGCCATGCATCTATGATTTTGTATCCATACTGACAAAGCAGCGAAAGATACTAAACTGCGGCCCAATCAGCTTACCGCTTGGCTCACGAAACCCATGGGAAAAACATCCTGGCATGCATCGTCTGATCACCATCTAGGGCCCACGCTTAGCGCGAAGCGCTGTGTGGATTAAAATGATCCAATTTGTTATTCCGATATCGGATATAACGTGATATACTGCGTGTAAGAATAGTAAAACCGCGGGCGCTTGAGACACCTACAGTTCTGCGCAGGCGCCGCTTAAAGAGCGGCCGGCAGCGGTAAAACATGAGGAATAGGCCTCCCCAGCTTATCAGGTCAAGGAGGTCTACTTCTTTTTGTGGGTCATGGGCAGGACTACCAATATCCCAAAGGAAATCATCAGCGTAAGTACCTGATACATGTCCACAGGCATCATCTTCCTTCCGGGAGATTAGCCGACCGCCCTTGCAAGCCGTTTCACTTGTACAGAACTTATTCTATCAAGATTGGTAAAAATCGCCAACCATCACATGACTATCATAATGAGGAAACTGAGTGCTTTTTTCATCATGCTTTCCCCCGTTTGTATGAAAAGATAAAATGTACAATGAGCGGCAGCCAAAAAACGACGATAAACAGATGGACGTACAGCTTCCAGTTACGAAATTCCGCTTCGCTTCGCAGAATGATATCTTGCGTATCTGCTTGCAGCCTGGCCAACTCCCTTTGCCCGATCGCATATTCTTCCGGCGAAAGATCATCTTCCCACTTCTTCGGAATCCGGGCCCGAAGCGCTCGATGAATAGCGGTGGAAAAGATCGAACTGCAAAGAAAACCGATAGCAAAATAGAATGCCATTACCATCCAAACCATTGCAAAAACCTCCAATTTTTGATTGAAGTATAAAACCACTTCGGGTATAATAGACTTAAAGAAGGGAAGGGACGAGGCCAATTCGCCCCTCCCGGAAAAGGATTGCCTACTTACCTTTGAGGGTGCTGGCATCCTTTTTTCTTTTGCGTTTCGGTTTTAACCGCTGCAAAAGTCTTCGGATCTCGTCAATTCGCCGCCAACACCGCCAAAGCAATGATTGGCAGTTCCATTTCCGGTTCACCCCCTTTCCGCCCAACTGGGGCGCAGGGATAGTGTCCCTTCTTTAGGCCTAATATCGCCGCTTTAAATGCTCACATAAACGACAAAAACCGCCCATCGAAGAGATGCCTCTTTAATGGACGGTTCTTCCGTCTTCTTACAACAAAATTTTAACACGTTTTGGCACAAAACGTCAAATTGTCAATTTTCCATCCATTTTTCCAATGACAATAACGCTTCGGCTTTCATATCCAAACCGGTGAATTTGCCCTGCCGCCACTTGATAAAAGCGGCGGCAGCGATCATTGCCGCATTGTCCGTGCACAAGTCAAGCGGCGGATACAACAGCGGGATGCCTTCCCGCCCGCATCTTTCGCGCAGCGCGGCGCGCAGCCCCTTGTTTGCGGCCACCCCGCCCGCCAGCAGCAATTGTTTCGCCCCATATTCCCGGCAAGCGCGGATCGATTTTTCCACAAGCACTTCAATCACCGATTCCTGAAATCCCCGCGCCAGACTGGCGGCATCGATCTTTTCCCGCTTCATTTCCGCCTGGTTGAGAACCGACAAAACCGCCGTCTTCAACCCGCTGAAGCTGAAATCGTACGAACCGGGTTCCAGCCACGACCTGGGCAGCGTGATCGCTTCGGCGGCTTCATGCGCCAGACGGTCAACGTGGGGACCGCC
>DASVDB010000173.1 GCA_036381315.1 Bacilli bacterium
CCATGCCGGCGGTGATCATCATGGATATATGGGAATGGACGCCGCTCATCACGATTATCGTTCTGGCCGGTTTGCAGACCGTTCCGCAGGAGCCGCTGGAAGCGGCGGAAGTTGACGGAGCGGGCGGCTGGCAAAAAATCCGCTTCATTCTGTTGCCGATGGTGCGGCGGATGATCGTTGTCGCTCTGCTGATACGTTCAATGGACGTATTGCGGTATGTCGATACGATTACCATTGCCACGGAAGGCGGTCCGGCCGACACGACCAAAATAATCGGCTACTATTTGATGCAGGTGGCGTTCCGGTTTCAGGACATCGGCTCCGCCGCCGTGTTGGGGTTGACGATGCTCTTGATCACCATTTTGCTCGGCAAGTTTTTCCTAAAAGCAATGAACGGCGAGGAGGCATAAAATGACGACACGACGAAAATTTTTGCTTGCTTTTCTTTATGCCTTGATCATTTTGGCCCTCATTTGGGCGTTGGTTCCGATCCTCTTTATGGCGCTGTCTTCGGCAAAAACTCAGGTCAACATGTTTTCCATGCCGCCCAAACTGATCTTTACGCCCACTTTTGGCGTATACCATGATATGTTTTTCGGCAGAGGCAACTTTCCCGAGTTTCTCGCCAACAGTCTGATTGTCAGTGTGGCAACCACCGTGTCATCATTAATTTTGGGCGTAATGGGCGGATTTGCCCTGGCCCGGGGCAATTTCAGGCGGGAAAAGGATATTTCCTTCTGGGTCATCAGTACGCGGATGGCGCCTATCCCGGCAGTCATCTTGCCGCTGTACCTGATATTTGCCAAAATCGGTTTAATCGGCACCAGTTTGGGGCTTATTTTTGCCTACACGACATTTAATTTGCCATTTGCGCTGTGGCTGATGACGACGTTCTTCAAAGATATTCCGATCGCTTTGGAAGAAGCGGCCATGATTGACGGCTGCAGCAAATTTCATGCCTTTTGGCGGATCGCACTTCCCACTGCCGCGCCGGGCATCGTGGCCACCGGGGTGCTCTGTCTGATGTTCTCCTGGAATGATTTCTCTTTCGCCTCCATCTTTTCCGGCAACGGCTCCCAGACGGTTCCAATAGCGGTTTCCCTGCTGGTATCGCAACAAGGCATTCAATGGGGGCAAGCGATGGCTACCGGCACCGTCATCATCACGCCCATGCTCATATGCGGCTTGTTGGTGCGCAAGTATATGGTCCGCGGACTTTCCATGGGCGCGGTTAAATAAACGAAACGAAAGCGAGTGATTCCTGTGAATGGCAAGATGAAAGCGGCTGTTCTTACACAACTGAAAACGATAGAAATCCAAGAACTGGACATTCCCGACTATGGTCCCGACGAGGCGCTCGTGCGCATCAGGGCGGTCGGATTGTGCGGCTCCGACGTGCATTACTATGAACATGGCAAAATCGGGCCTTATGTGGTGGATTATCCGATCATCCTCGGTCATGAAGCCGCCGGAGAAATTGTCGCAATCGGCAGCGAAGTCCGCAACGTTTCGGTCGGAGAGCGCGTCGCCATTGAACCGGGTGTTACATGCGGCCGTTGCGATCATTGCAAATCCGGGCATTACAACTTGTGTCCGCATGTCAAATTTTTGGCCACTCCTCCTTATGACGGGGCCTTCTGCGAATATATCGCAATCCGCGCCGACATGCTGTTTCCGATTCCCGACACGATGTCATACGAAAAAGCCGCGCTTATCGAACCGTTGTCCGTCGGCTTGCACGCCGTCCGGCGCGGCGGCCTGCTGGTCGGCGAAACGGTTGTCATTATGGGCATGGGGCCGATCGGCATTTTTACGATTTTAGCCGCGAAGGCAGCGGGCTCCGGACGGATCATCGGCGTCGATCTCGAACCGTTCCGTCTGGAAAGGGCCCGGCAAATGGGCGCAACGGATGTCATCAATTTGCGGGAGGAAGACGCGCTAACCGCCGTTATGCGGATTACCGGAGGGCGCAAGGCCGATCTCGCGATTGAAACCGCCGGCAACGGCCGGGCGGCGCAGGCGGCTGTGCAAACCGTGCGCAGAGGGGGGCGGGTGGTGCTGGTCGGACTGCCGCAAGAGACGGAAACGCCGTTTAACATTCCGTATATTGTCGACAACGAAATCGATATACGGGGCGATTTCCGTTATCATAACACATACCCGACCGGCGTGGCGATCATGTCCAAAGACGGCATGGATTTGTCGCCTGTTATTACCGACTATATGCCGCTAACGGATACCGCCAAAGCGTTTGCAAAAGCGATACACGAAAAAAACAGCACGTTAAAAATCGTCATTCAGCCGTAAATGGCGGGAACTGAAGCGATAACGGGGATTGATGCGTGACAATGACGAAATCAACCGACTTTGATATGTTTGAGGAGATTGTATTTGCGATTTCGCCATGAGTCCCGAATGAACCTATGCAAAAGTCGGTGAAAACGGATATGCTTTATAAATTCGGTAGACTTCTCAGCACAATCGTTTCGCAAAATATCGCGGTCATTATTGCGATCGGGTTGCTTCGGGCAATCTTCGGGGTATACGGCTGGTTTCCCAACAGCAACGTCGATTTGCTGACAGAACATCTGCTGAATTGGATGGTTCCGGTAATGTTTGGCTATTCCGGAGGCCAATTGCTGGGCGGCAAACGCGGAGGAGCGGTCGCCGCTGTCGTGATTTTTGCCCTGGCGCTGGCCAGCACGGTCTCCATGATTTTCATGGCCTTTATTCTCGGCCCGTTGCTTGGCTACATCGTGAACCGGATCGAGCGGATATTGGAAAAAAGGCTGCCTTCGGGCTTTGAATTGCTGATGTCCAACTTTATTTCCGCCATTTTGGCGGGAGCGCTCGCCGTTTATTGCTTTTCGTACGGAGGGCAAGCCATCTCCAGCATGATCGAAAGCCTGAATAACGACATTCTGCAAATCGCCTACTCCGGGTGGTTGCCGATTTCCGCATTACTGATCGAGCCCGCCAAGATTTTGTTTTTGAACAACATGATGAGTTACGGCATTCTCGGTCCGCTTGGAATTGCCCAGATTGACGACCTGAGCAAATCCGTCTACTTTCTTTTGGAAGCCAATCCCGGACCCGCAATGGGCCTGCTTCTCGCCTTTATTTTCCGGAGGCGCGGCAAATCGCGGCGCAATGCGGCATCTACGCTCGCCATTCATTCGTTGGGCGGAATCCAGGAAGTATATTTTCCCTATGTTTTGGCGCGCCCGATATTGCTGCTCCCCCTGATTATCGGCAGTTTTTCCGGTATTTATGTGTTTCACCATTTCGATTCGGGGCTGGTTTCGATTCCGTCTCCGCCGAGTTTGTTTTTGCTCATCGGACTATCGCCGCCGGGCGACGTCCTGTATGTCCTGTTTGGAATCGCCGTGTCCGCGGCGGTGTCATTTTTTCTGGCCTTGCCGATCATCAAGCCAGCCGCGGAAAAACCGGAGCCTGCCGCTGCGGACGCCGCCGGTACGGTGCCCGGGATAAGCCCCGCCAACTCGTGTCCCGGCAAATATACGATATGCTTTGCCTGTGACGCGGGAATGGGCTCGAGCGCCATGGGCGCCGCCATTTTGCGCAAAAAACTGCGAAGTTTGCATCAGGAGGAATCCTTTACAGTGATTCATTCCTCGCTCGATCAGATTCCGCCTGACGCCGACATGATCGTCACGCACCATTACTTGCTGAAGCAGGCTATCTCCAATGCTCCCGGGCGGGAATACATGTCGCTGGAAAACTACACGGATCCGTCCGCTTACGAAGCAATATTGGAAAAATTGCGCCAATTGGGCGTGACGTCCTGAAGGAAAAGATGCCTCGCCGCAAGCCGCAACAGACGCGTTCTCAAGGATGTGAGTAAAAATGGAGCAGAAAATGGTGGCCAAATTAAATTCCCGGCAGCAGCAAATTTTGCTGTTCTTTCTTGAGTCAAGCGATTACGCGCATTTGAATGCCCTGGCGGATCGTTTAAACATCAGTTTGCGGACCATTCAGCGTGAACTTTCGGAACTGGAAAACTACATGGCGCAGTGGGGCTTGCATTTTGACAGAAAAGTCGGCGCGGGGCTGAAATTGCTCGGCAATAAGCAAGACCTGGCGGAACTGAAAAACCTTTTGGCCGCATCCGCCAAACAATCCATTTACTCGGCAGAAGAACGGCTCTCCATATTGAAACGAACCATCCTCTCGTGCAAGGAACCGATCAAGCTGTACGCGCTTGGCAAAGAATTGCACGTGGCTGTGTCCACCATTCTGAACGATCTGAAAAAGATCGAACCGTGGCTTGAGCGATACGATATTTCCCTGAACCGCAAACACGGCGTCGGCTTGTATATCGAAGGCTCGGAACGAAACATCCGCTCCGCTTTGGCGGATTTGTTGTATGAGAACGTTACCCAGGAGCAGTTGATGGAGTTTATTTTTACACATTCCGGTAACGAAAGGGAAAAGCTCAATTCGGCGATTCGCTTCCGCTTGCTTAATTTCATCGATCCGCAATGGCTGTTCCGGATTGAGGAAGTGATTCAGGAATTTGAGCAGAAACGCGGTTACCGGATGGCGGACAACGCGTATGTCGGCTTCGTCGTCCATTTGGCGCTTGCCGCGCAGCGGTTAAAAGCCAATGAAGCCATTACCATCGAAGACAAACTTGGCAAACAACTGCAAGCGACGAAGGAATATAAGCTTGCCGCCGAACTCGCCGCGGCGCTTAGCGAACGGCTCAAATTGCCTTTTCCGGAAAGCGAGATCGGCTACATAACCATGCATATATTGGCTGCCCGTTCGAATCACGTAATGAACAGCGATTATGACTACTCCTTAACGATCGAATATGCGCGGAATATGATTTCGATCATGGAACACGAACTGAAACTGGAACTGGAAAGCGACGATATGCTCATCCGCAACTTGACCACCCATCTTGCTTCCGCAATCAAACGCATTGAACTTGACATGGAAGTGCGCAATCCGCTTCTGCGGCATGTGAAAGAAGAGTATCGCGAAATTTTCGAAGCGACGCGCAAGGCGACAATGTATTTGGCGCAAAAAATCGGCAAACCCGTCCCCGAGGAGGAAATCGGTTATTTGGCGATGCATTTTGGCACCGCGATTTTAAACAAGCGGGAAGCGTTGCGCTACAAGGTTTTGCTGGTCTGCTCCAGCGGAATCGGGGCTGCGCGGATGCTCCAGGTGCAGATCAAAAAGAAATTGCCCTTGCTTCAGGTTGTCGATACGATTTCTCTTTCGCAAATAGAAAATTGGATCAGCAAGCGGTACCCGGTCGATTTGGTGTTGTCCACGCTGCCCCTTCATTTGGAGGGAGTAAACGTGATTGTCGTCAACCCGTTTCTGACCGACGATGATATCGCCGCGATCAAAACGCAATTGCCGCGGCTTGCGCGAACGGAACACGGCAACGTCGGCGACCGCAGCAGCATCGAACAAGCGGTGGACAAGGCGGAACGCTACGGAAAAGCGCTGGCCGCGTTGCGCGACAACATTGAAGTGATGGTTGCATTTACAGCGGCATCCAAGCGGCATTTGATTGAAAACATCATGGCGTTTGTCGCGGAACATTTTGCGGTAGACCATGCGGCGAAACTGCAACGGGATTTGCTTGATCGGGAAAAACTTGGCCCGTTGCTCCTTGAAGAAGAACGGTTCGCGATCCTGCACTGCCGCAGCGGCGGCATCAAAGAGATGGCTGTCTGCCTATTCCGCTTGGAGCATGAGATCGATTGGGAGGTCAAGGATCGAAAGGTGCCGGTACGCACGGTGCTAACGATGCTCGGGCCGATCGACGCGCCCAATGAAAATTATGAGCTTGCCAGCGAAATCAGCATGGCTTTAATCGAGGAAGAAGCTTTCATGAAAACATTGATATCCGGAACCTTGCAAGAAATTCATGCGAGCATACAGTTTGTTCTGAAAAAAGGCTACGTGAAATTGGCCGGTCAATTGCTCGGATAAAACGATAAGAAAGAGGTTGATAACCTATGAAGGCATTGGTAGTCGAAAAACCCCGCCATGCGGTTGTAAAAGAAATCCCGGAACCGACGCCCGGTAAGGGCGAGGTTGTAATTCGCGTGGAAAATGTCGGCATATGCGGCACCGACATGCATATTTTTGCGGGAGAATTCATTTCCCCGTATCCGATTGTTCCCGGACACGAGTTCGCGGGAGTGATTCATAGCGTTGGCGAAGGCGTGGCCACGTTTAAGCCGGGCGATCGCGTAACCGCCGACCCCAGCCTGTTTTGCGGAGAATGTGAATTTTGCCTGACGAACAGAGGAAACCATTGCTTGAATTGGGGAGCTATCGGCAATACGGTTAACGGCAGCATGGCGGAATACGTCAAAGTGCCGGCCAAAAATGTGCTCAAAATTCCCGATAGCATGAGTTTCGCCGAGGCGGCTTTTGTCGAGCCGCTGGCCTGTGTCGTGCACGGCATGAACAGACTGAACCTGCAAGCCGGCAACCGCGTTATTCTGTTTGGCGCGGGCGCCATGGGACAGCAGCTCGTTCAGGCGATGGCCCACGCCGGCGCTTCGGAATTGGTGGTTGTCGACGTGTCGCGGGAGAAATTGAACATGGCCATGAAATACGGAGCTACCAAAGGAGTATTGAGCGATCAGTTGAAAAAGGAAGATTACCCGCGCGGATTTGACGCCGTTATCGATGTGACCGGAATTCCGGCGGTTATAGAACGGGAAATGGATTTTATCGGCCCGGCCGGGAAATTTCTGCAATTCGGCGTCGCGCCGCAACACGCCACAGTCCGCATCAGCCCCTTCAAACTGTATAATATGGACTGGACATTAATCGGTTCCATGGCGATCAATCATACGTTTATACCCGCCTTTCATTGGATCAAAGAAGGAAGAATCGACTTGAAGCCCCTCATCTCCAAAACGATCAATCTTCAGGAAGCGGTTGAATTTTTCGCCAGGCCAAAAGATCCCGATCTGTTCAAGGTGCAAATCAAAATTTGAGAAACGCCGGAAAAGTCAAACAGCCCTGCACCCAAGTGCAGGGATTTCTTATTTTTCCGCCGCTTACGAACCCGCTCCCCGGTAGCGTCTGATTCCTTCGTTCCAGCATATAATCCCGATCGTCAAAAAGATAATGCCGACAAGCGGCGTAAGCAGCGCGATCGTGCCAAACTGCGCGCGGTCGATAAAATAGGCCGACGGATAAAAGCCGACGAACGCGAACGGCACGACATATGTCAGCAAAATCCGGATCGCCTTGTTGTAAATTCCTACCGGATAACGGCCGTAATTTTGGATGTTCCACATGAGCGGCATAATGCCGGTCGGCGCATCCGAGTAAAAAGAAATCGACGTAAGCGCGACATACACGCCCGCATAGATAAACACGGCGCCAATGACCATCGCCACAAAAACGAACGGATCGTACCAAGAAAGCCCGAGATCAAGCTCCGTCCAGCAATACACCATGATTGCCCCGCCGACCAAAGAGCCGAACAACGACGCGGGATCCATATTTTCCAAAAGCAATTGCACGAGGCTGTTGGCGGGCCGGGTTAAAATACGGTCCATTTCGCCTTTGACAATATACCGTTCGGTAAAATTCCACAAATTAAAGAAGCAGGCGAACACGCCGTACGGCACCATAAAAAAACCGTAAATAAACACCACTTCGGCTTCCGTCCAGCCGTCAAGCAGCGTCGTATGCCGGAATACGACCAAAATAAACAGCAAATTCATGAAATTGAACATAAAATCGGACAACAACTCAATCCAGAAATCAGCGCGGTACGTCAGTCGGGTCTTCATATAATTTTGCATATATTCGGCAAACAAACGCACATAAAACATGACCGATTACCCCCCCTGCACAAACAGCCGGCTCTTCGCCATGCGCCAAATAACGATCATCGGCAGCGTCAGACCGATAAACCAGACGGCCTGTATGCCGAGCGCCTGGTACGCGGCCGCGCCGGAAATTTTGCCGGTGATTTCGGACCCGGGCAAATAGGAAATCGCCTGAAAGGGCAGCCACTCCAGCACATGCCTCGCCCAGCCCGGGAAAAACGACAACGGAATAATCAGGCCGGAGCACAAATCGACGACAACGCGCTTCATCCGCATCAAGCCTTCGATATTTTCCAGGTAAAATGTGCAAAGCCCCGTTAAAATATTGATTTGCGAATTAATGAGAAAACTGAACAAGATCATCAGGAAAAACAACGCCCAAACATGGGGATCGCGCGGCAGCTTTAGGGGAAACAAAAACGACACGATCACCATTCCCGGCACGGAAAACATGAGCAGACGAAACATCCCTTCGCCAAGGCCCTGCATCATTTTCACGACCAGATACTGATACGGGCGGATAAATTGCACCGCCACACTGCCGTCGCGAATTTCGTTGGATATCTCCCGATCGAGGTTGTTGAAATAAAATGCGCGGGCCATCCATGTTACCGCCAGATAAGTGGCCATTTGCCCGAAATCCATATCGCCAAGCGACGTTTTGTCGCCATAGATCGCCTGCCACAAAAAATAATAGGCCCCGATGTTGATGGCGTAAATGACAATCCCGCTGTAATAATTGACGCGGTATGCGAGCATCATTAAAAACCGGATGCGAATCAATTCCAGATAAGCGCTAAGCATCCGCGCCAACCCCGGTCGTCGTTTTGTATATTTCCCGCACGATCTCGTCTGTATTGGCCTCGACGATCTTGATATCCTTAAGCGAAAAGTCGTTGACGACGCGCCCGATTACTTGCGATACGCTTGCTTTCCCGTGGGGAACGAGCACTCTCGCCGTCCAGTCGTTCTCTCCCGTCCACACGACGCCCAAATCCGCCGTCAGCTTGCGCAGCCTGTCCAGTTTGACCGCGTCGGAAAATTGCAGCACGATCTCCCGCCCTTTTCCCCAGCGCTGCTTTAATTGCTCCAGACTGCCGTCGTAGATGATCCGCCCGTCGTCCAGCATGATGACTCGCGAGCATAAAGCTTCAATATCTTGCAAATCATGCGTAGTGAGCAGAATGGTCGTGCCGTGGGTTTGATTCATCGACAGCAAAAATTCCCGGATTTCCGTTTTGACGACGATATCCAGGCCGATCGTCGGCTCATCCAGGAACAGGATGGACGGATTGTGCAACAGTGCCGCCGCCAATTCGCAGCGCATGCGCTGTCCCAAACTCAGCTTGCGCACCGGCCGGTGCAAAAGGTCTGTAAGCTGCAGCCGCTCGGTCAAATCATCCAGCCGTTTTTTGAATTCCGGCTCCGGCACCCGGTACACTTTGCGCAGCAAACGGAAACTCTCGATCACGCCGATATCCCACCAAAGCTGGCTGCGTTGCCCGAACACGACGCCGATGCCGCGGACAAATTTTTCCCGTTCCTTGAAAGGGACAAATCCGTTTACCCGCACCTTGCCGGAAGTCGGCACCAGAATGCCGGTCAGCATTTTGATGGTCGTCGATTTGCCTGCGCCGTTCTCGCCGATATATCCGCAAATCTCTCCCTCGGGAATCGTAAACGTAATATCATTGACGGCTGTGACGGTTTGATAACGGCGCTTGAACAAATCGAGCAACGCCCCGCCCAGCCCTTCACGGTTTTTTTGAATGGAAAATTGCTTGCGTAAATTTTCGACTTCAATTGCCGGCATCTTTTCTCTCCCGTTTCCCTACAATAATTTGTCAGTTTAAGTCCGGTAGCGTCGACTTGAACCGCCCATCCATAAAATTTATAATGAATGGATGAGACTTGCATATAAAATTACTATACATGAACCCCGAAAAAAGTGAAAGGACGTTAACGCCATGACGAGCGGCGACAAACGACCGCCAAGAACCAGACGCAAACCGCGCAGATGGATATTTTGGACCTCCATGTCCTTAGCCATCGTACTTGTTGTATGTGCAGGTTATTATATCTATTCCATTTTAAATTTTACGCGAAACATTCAAGACGACAACAGGTCGTCCAAGTTCGCCCAATTCCAGCAAGAAACCAAACAAGACGAGCCGCCCGAATGGGAGGGCAAGGACAGGGTCAACATCCTGCTGCTTGGCGGAGACTCGCGCGGGCTTGGCAAAAACGAGATTCCGCGCTCCGACACGATGCTGATCGCTTCGCTCGATCCGGTAACGAAGAAAGCTTACCTTTTCTCGCTGCTGCGCGATACGTATGTGCCGATACCCGGACACGGCAGCGAACGCATCAACGCCGCCATTACGTTGGGCGGACCCGAACTGGCGATGAAAACCGTCACCGAATTGACCGGCATTCCGATCCAATATTACGTATATACCGATTTTCAAGGCTTTATTGCGCTTATCGACGCGATCGGCGGCATTGACTTTTATGTGGAAAAAGACATGCATTACACAAGCGCGGCGGACCATCACCAATACGATATCGATCTGAAAAAGGGCGAGCAGCATTTGGACGGCAAAACCGCCTTGCAGTATGTCCGTTTCCGCCACGATGCGATGAGCGATTATGCGCGCACGGAAAGGCAACGCAATTTCTTGCAGGCGGTCGCGCAAAAGCTGAAATCGACCACTTCCATTTTGAAATTGCCGCGCATTTTAAACGCCGTCGATCCGTATATCGAAACCAATTTGTCCATTAACGACATGTGGAAACTGGGCAGCCTGGGATACAAGATCGACACAAACAACGTCGTAAGCGTGCAGCTCCCGCCGCAAGATTTGCTGCGGGAAGAAAACGTCGGCGGCGCAAGCGTGGTGACTGTCGACAGCGACCGGTTAAAAGCGTTTGTGCAGGATACGTTTGCCCCCAAAACCGACGTGGCGGACGGCGACGACAACGGGCAAAAACAGGCCGGCGGCGTTCCCGGCCTCTCCGATTCGGCTGCCGATCAGCAATAAAGGTGCATGTGCCATTTGCATGGCCATGAGGCGCTTCTATTTTGTCCACGGTGATGAAAAGAATAAAAGTGCAACGTTTGCAAGCGGTTTTTGCCGGCTTGCAGCCCTTAAACGTTCACAGTAGTTCAGATCTAACGGCCGTTGTAGGGTGCTTTCAAATCTAGCGGACGTGACAGAGGCTATTTGGGGTTTTACGCCCGGTTTCCAAATGTAACGGACGTAGGCGCGCCTATTTTAACACTTTGTGCGGTATTCAGGTAAAAATAAGGCGAATAGCCGCTGTGGCGTCCGTTAATTTTTTTGCCCAGCCTTTTTTCGGCAATTAGCCTCTGCTGCGTCCGTTAGCGCTGTGCGGGTAGGTGGTCCACCCGATTTTGCTTTGCGCAGGGAGGTAATCCCCCCCGTTTTGGCGGTGTGCGGGGAGGCAGTCCTCCCGTTTTCACGTTGTGCGGGAAAGATTAACGTCTGCAAAGTGCAGGCGCCGGAAGCTGGCTGCCTGAAGACGGCGGGTACAGGCCCTCTATATTCATTCCTAAATAACAAACATTCCCAAGTGAATGTTTGTTATTTTTTCTTACATAGTTATTGTTCCGACTCCCGATTTCATGTTATTTATGAATAAAGTTTGCGAAAATCGGGCATCGATCATGCCGATTTTTGATAAGGAGGTGGCGGTCGGTTAATCGACCTGAGCGAAGATGAATCAAGCCATGCTAAACGAAAGCCGCTTTACCCGACTGCTCGAAACGGAACACGACAGCTGCGGGATTATTTGCCTAATTGAAAAAGACGGAAAACCGACGCGCGACAATATCCGTAAAACCATCAGCGCGCTTGTCAAGATGGAGCACCGCTCCGGGTTTATCGACGGGGAAGGAGACGGCTGCGGCGTTTTGACGGATATTCCGCGCAAGCTCTGGGAAGACCGCCTGCTTGAGGCGGGAAAAGACGGCGGAATAGCCGCCGACCACCGTTTTGCCGTCGCCCATATTTTTGTTCCGCAAAAGGGCGGACAATCGGCCAAAAGCGTGCAGGAAAGCATTCGCGGCATGTTCCGCGATGCCGGCGTCGATATTTTGCTGGAGAAAGAAAATGCGGTGAACAGCGGGGTGCTTGGACCTAACGCCAGAAACGACGAGCCTTTGTTTTGGCAACTCGCCGTTTGGTGCGAAGAAGAACGCAACCGGGTCAACAGCAAGCTGTTTGCGCTGCATACGGCGATTGAAAAGCGGCATCACGTGCATGTGGCTTCATTGAACAACGCCGCATGCGCCTATAAAGTAATGGGTTCCGCCACCATTCTGCCGAAATATTTTCACGATTTGGAGCATCCGCTGTTTGCCGCGCAAACGACAATCGGGCACAACCGCTATTCGACCAATACGCTGTCCAACTTTTTCCGCGTGCAGCCGTTTTCGCTGCTGGGGCATAACGGCGAAATCAACACGATCAAAAAACTTCGCGCGGAAGCGGAAATGATCGGCGTTTCGCTCGTCGACGGCGGAAGCGACTCGCAGGATCTCAACCGGACGATCGAAACGCTCATTTACCGATTCGGCTTTAGCCTTTTTGAGGCGATGGAGCTTGTTTTCCCGCCGATTATCAACGAAATGAAGCTGTTCCGCGCGGAATTGCAAGATTTGTATGTATACTTCCGCCAGATGTGGGGACATTTTGCCCAGGGGCCGGCCGCCATCGTCTCGAGATGCGGTAACGAATGCGTCTTCAGCGTCGATGCGCTGGGCTTGCGCCCGCTCTGGATGGTGGAAACCGAACAGTCCCTGTATTTCTCCTCCGAACAAGGCGTCGTCACGGTGGGCGAAATGATCGGCGAGCCGAAAGCAATCGCCCCCGGCGAAAAAATCGGCGTGTGCTTGCACCCCGGCCGACCGATCGAGATCAAGACGTATCCGGAATTGCAAGACGCCGTGCTAAAGCGCGCGCGGTTGCGCAGCGATTTCTCCGGTTTAGGGAAGCATTTGACGTTCCCCGAATCGCGGCGGAAAGCGGCCGCAAATGCCGCTATCGTACCGACAGACGCCATATACAGCGCGTTCGGATGGGATCGCGAAAGCATTCAGGCAATCGAATCGATGGCGGAAACGGCCAACGAGCCGATTCGCTCGCTTGGCCATGACGGCCCGTTGGCTTGCATCAACCCGGAGCGAAAAAATATTGCCGACTTTATTAAAGAAAGCGTGGCGGTGGTGACAAACCCCGCGATCGACCGGGATCGTGAAATCGAACATTTTTCCACCCGCGTTGTTGTCGGCAGACGTCCGGCCATTTACGGGCAACCGGAGAGCGCCACGATGGAGCTTGTTTCTCCGCTCGTGCTGGAAGGCCCGCTGGGCATCGACAGCAGGAAGGAATTGAATCAGCTCTCGTTCGAACAGTTGCTTTCGGAATTTCTCCAGATCAATAAAAATGCGGCGGCAACGATTTCGTTGTCCGGCAAAAGCGGCGAAGGAACAAAGAACGCGCTCGCGAGGATAAGCGATGAAGCGGTTGCGGCCGCGAAAAACGGCGCGGCGCTTATCATTCTGGACGACGCGGCCGTTTTGGCCGGCGAAGCCCTGTGGCTGGATCCGCATCTCGCCGTATCCAAAGTCGACATTGCGCTGAAAGCGGAAAAACTTGGGCCGGGCGACAATTTGCGCCGCAAAGTCAGCATCGTGCTTCGTTCGGCGTCCGTGCGCAGTCTGCACGATATCGCCGTCGCCTGCGGCCTCGGCGCCGACCTTATTTCCCCGTATTTGCTGTTCGCCACGGCTGTCGGCGAAGCGGGCGTTGCCGGCGCGCACAAGGCGTATACGGCGCTGCAGAAAGGTTTGGAGAAAGTTATTTCCACCATCGGCACGCATGAATTGCGCGGCTATACCCGGTTTTTCTCGTCAATCGGATTGAAGCCGGAAATAGCCGAAGTGCTGGATATCGTCAACTATTTGGGCAGCGAAAAAGCCGGCACCGGTTTTGCCGAGCTGGACCGGGATACCGAACAGCGCTTTGCGGACTTGTCCGGTGAAAAGGCCAAACCGGCGCGCAATTTTCATTTTTTCAACCGGCTGTGGAAAGCGATCAACGAAACGGCGGACGGCAAGGCGCCTTACAGCGACTATGCCGATAAATTGCGGGAAGAAGAACAAAAAAACCCGGTGTCGATACGCCATCTCACCGACTTTGCGTTTGAGAAAGCGGCGGCCGCCCACCCTGCGGTCGATCCGGCGGATGTCGACATCAGCGTGGGCGGGTATGACCTGCCGATGCTAATCTCTTCCATGTCGTTCGGATCGCAAAACGAAATTGCCTTCCGCGCTTACGCCGAAGCCGGCAAAGTGCTGAATATGGTAACCATGAACGGCGAAGGCGGCGAAATTAAAGATATGCTTGGCCGCTATCAAAAGACGCGCGGCGCGCAGGTGGCGTCCGGACGGTTTGGCGTAAACGTGGAACTCGCCAATGCGGTTGCTTTTCTGGAGATTAAAATCGGTCAGGGAGCAAAACCGGGCGAAGGCGGCCATCTTCCCGGTTCCAAAGTAACCGCGAAGATCGCGGAAGCGCGCAACGCGACAATCGGCTCCGACTTGATTTCGCCGTCCAACAACCATGACATTTATTCGATTGAAGACCTGGCGCAATTGGTCTCGGAATTAAAGGAAGCGAGCGGCCGCAAAGCGAAAATCATCGTCAAAGTGCCTGTCGTCCCCGGCATCGGCACGATCGCGGTGGGCATCGCCAAAGCGGGCGCCGACGTCATCACTTTGTCCGGTTACGACGGCGGAACCGGCGCCGCGCGCGTTCATTCCATACAGCATGTAGGGCTTCCCACGGAAATCGGAACGAAATTGGCGCACGTCGCGCTCATTGAAGCCGGATTGCGCCACAAAGTCGAAATTTGGTCCGACGGCGGCATCAAGTCCGGGAAAGATGTTGTGAAAATGATGATGTTGGGCGCGAACCGCTGCGGCTTCGGTACGATCGCCATGATGGCGATCGGCTGTACGGCGTGCCGCGGCTGTCATCTTGACACATGCCATGTCGGCATCGCCACCCAGATCGATTCGGTGGAAGAAGCGCGGGAAAGAGGTTTGCGCCGCTTTGTGCCGCGTGTGCACGATCGGTCTGTCGCCGGACTCGTCCGCTTCTTCTCGGCAAT